>CAUEYG010000327.1 GCA_959021945.1 uncultured Eubacteriales bacterium
ACGATTTTTTGTGATGCAAGATTTGGGAGCTGATTTGATGAAGCTGGCGGTTATGCCCAAGACGCAAAACGACGTATTTTGCCTTTTGGAGACAGCCATGCTGATGCGGGATAACTATGGAGAGATACCCTTTATCGCCGTTTCCATGGGAGAACTTGGAGCAGGCACTCGAATCTGCGGGGGCGAGTTTGGGTCTGTTCTTACTTTTGCATCAGGCAAAGAAGCTTCTGCCCCCGGGCAGATGGATGCAAAAGTGCTCCATGCATATCTGGTACAATACTATAGAAAGGATAACAGGCGGCAAAGCAAGGTAAGCGATGACGAAAATGATACAAATTGAGGATTTGGTCTTTCAGTATACACAGGAAGATCAGGAGCAGATCAGCGCCATAAAGGGCGTTTCACTGACAATTGAAAAGGGAAGTTTCACGGCCATTATCGGAAGAAACGGTTCTGGAAAATCCACCCTTGCTAAAAATATGAACGCCTTGCTGCTGCCCAGCAGCGGGGCTGTTTATGTTAATGGTTTTGACACTCGAAACGAGGAAAACGTATGGGATATCAGGCAGAGCGCTGCCATGGTTTTTCAAAACCCTGATAACCAAATTGTATCTTCCATTGTAGAAGATGATGTAGCATTTGGGCCTGAAAACTTAGGAATTGAACCAACAGAGATCAGACATAGAGTTGACAGCTCTCTAAAGGCAGTCAATATGTATTCCCATAGAAAAAATGCGCCTCACTTGCTGTCAGGAGGGCAGAAACAGCGTGTAGCAATTGCAGGCGCTATTGCTATGCGGCCGGAATGCATTATCTTTGACGAGCCTACTGCTATGCTGGACCCAAAGGGCAGAGACGAGGTAATGGCTATCATTAAGGAACTCCATGAAGAAGGGATTACAGTTGTGCTGATCACCCACTTTATGGAAGAAGCGGCTCAGGCTGATCGGATTGTCATTATGGACCAGGGAAACATTGCATTGGATGGAACGCCCCATGAAATTTTCAGGCAAAGAGATGCCATTCGAGCTATGAACCTGGATGTACCCCTGGCTGTAGAATTGAGCTGCAGGCTGAGGGAGAGAGGGATTTCTATCCCAGACACGATTATTAATATGGAAGAAATGGTTGAATTTTTATGTCAATACAAGTAAAAAACATAACACATATTTATAGTGAGGGCTTGCCCCAGCAATCTGTGGCTCTGGAAGATGTGAGCTTTTCCGCAGATGATGGGCAGTTTGTAGGCATCATCGGACATACAGGCTCCGGAAAATCCACATTGGTGCAGCACCTTAACGGTCTGTTAAAGCCTAAGTCAGGCTCCATTATTGTGGGAGGGACGGACATTACAAAACCCGGTGTTGTTATGCGTGATATACGCCGGAAAATCGGGCTGGTGTTCCAGTATCCAGAGTATCAGCTCTTTGAAGAAACCGTAGAAAAAGACGTTGCCTTTGGACCTGCTAATCTGGGACTGGATCAGCAAGAGGTCAGTCAGCGTGTAAAAGAGGCCATTGAACTGGTAGGGCTGGATTATGAAGAAATCGGGCAAAGATCTCCCTTTGATCTATCAGGAGGGCAAAAACGGAGAGTGGCCATTGCCGGCGTCATCGCCATGAAGCCGGAGGTTCTGATTTTAGATGAACCTACTGCAGGGCTGGATCCAAAGGCCCACCAGGACATACTGCGTATGATAAAGACCGTGCACAAGCACGAAGGGAATATTATCTTTTTCGTATCTCATAATATGAATGATATTGCTGCGCTGGCGGATAAAATTTTGGTTATGGACAGCGGAAAGCTGGCAATGGAGGGTACGCCGGAGGAAGTGTTTTCCAGGGAAGAGGAATTGAATTCCATGGGATTGGCATTGCCCGGGCCTGCGCAGATGATAAAGCTGGCAAGACAAAAGGGACTTCCTTTTGAGGGGAATTTCCTGACCATTGATCAGGCGGAAGAGGCATTATATCAATTTTTAAAGAGGGATTAGCATAGATGATACGCGATATTACATTGGGACAATACTTCCCCGGACAATCCTGGGTGCATCGATTGGACCCAAGAGTGAAAATTATAGTTACATTAGTATATATTGTTGCACTGTTTCTTGTAGATAACTTTTGGGGTTTTCTCGTAACGGTAGCAGCTCTGGGAGCAGTGATTGCAATATCAAGAGTGCCGTTAACCTTTATATTGAAAGGGCTGAAACCGGTTTTCTTGATCATCCTGTTCACCTTTGTTTTAAACATGTTTATGATACCCGGAAAGGTATTAGCTCATGTCTGGATTTTTACCATTACGGAAGAGGGCCTTTATAAAGCCTTTTTCATGGCTGCACGTCTGATTTTGCTGATCATCGGGTCATCGCTTTTGACCCTGACAACAAAGCCAATCAGCCTGACTGACGGTATTGAATCGCTGCTTTCCCCGCTCAGGCCCATTGGAGTTCCGGCTCACGAATTGGCTATGATGATGACAATTGCTCTCAGGTTTATTCCTACGCTTTTGGAGGAAACGGATAAAATTATGAAAGCCCAGCAAGCGCGAGGAGCTGACTTTGAAAGCGGGAATATCATAAAGAGGGCCAAGAGCCTGATCCCTATTTTAGTACCTTTGTTTATCAGTGCCTTTCGGATTGCGCAGGAGCTGGCTATGGCAATGGAGGCCAGGTGTTACCGGGGGGGAAAACATAGAACCAGGATGAATGGCATGAAGCTTGGAATGCGTGATTTAGCGGCTGTAATCCTGCTGCTGGCATTTTTAGCAGTGATCATTGTTATGCGGGTTTTTCTGTAATAGGTTTTATGTAAATAAAAAGAAAGGCGGATTTTCGTGCGGCAAAGAAAAGCAAAAAACATGGAGGAGCGCATTTCTGCTCTTAACCATTACCTGATTGATGAACCTGCCGGCAAGCGGGGGCAGTGGGCTTCTGTTTTGGGTGGGACCAAAGACGTTTATTTGGAGATCGGATGCGGAAAGGGGCAGTTTTTGACAACACATGCATTGTTAAAAAAAGATGCGGCATATATTGGTATTGAGGGTCAGGAAAGTGTATTGCTGCGAGCCTTGGAAAAAACAAGCGCAGCGGAAATCGACAATATACGATATATTAATTGTTTTGTGCGGGATATACGTGACCTGTTTGAGGAAGGCGAGCTGTCAGGAATTTATCTGAACTTTAGCGATCCCTGGCCGAAAAAGAGACATGCGAAAAGGCGGCTCACTTAACCTGTTTTATATGGTAGATCATTGATGATACAGTGCATCGCTGCAGACAAGGTG
>CAUEYG010000328.1 GCA_959021945.1 uncultured Eubacteriales bacterium
CTGAAAAATAGTACGGCAGCCACTGCCGCAAGTGCAGTAGTGATACTCAGCATTATGGCAGCAGCAGTGTGTTATAGCCGGGCTATGTTTAAATCGTTTCATTACAGTATTTATCACGATACGCAACATGGTGACGGTTTGCAGAATATTTCCCATATCAGGCTGGTACTGTTCAAGCTGCTAGTAGCTGTTTCCTGGCTTTTGGCCCTTGCTTTGGTGGCTGTAATCGTATTTTTTGTACATAGTAATCTTTTGAAACGAATGCCCCAGGATGTGATGGAGACAGAACTGGTACAGCTGGGAATCAGCTTTATACGTGAAAATTTTGGACAGGGTATTTATCTGATGTTTTCAGCACTATCACTTTTCTTTCAGGCAATGGTCTTGATCAGTATTACGTATGTTACTGCCACTGTTTCACATTTGAAATTTTGTAGCAGCTACAAACCGCTGGCAGGCTTGTTTGCATTTGTTTTGCTTTACTTCTTTGAGAACGATTTTGCAGTGGTGCTTAAAAGGATATTGATGCGAGGCCAGGGAGGGATTGAGGAACTTTTGTCACATGATCTAAAAAACGCAATGGGGGTAATTACAGGAATAGAGATTTTCGTATATGTAATAATTACGTTGGGAAATGTAGCGATAACTTGTTATTTTTTGAAAAAAACAAGAAGAGGTGAAGTAGAATGGAAAAAGTAAAAAAGAAGAGAAAGTTTCGTGCGCCGGATGCGTACATTGTCCTGTTTGTGCTGATAATTGCGGCTTTTTGTGTTACTTATATTGTTCCTGCCGGATATTTCGATGTTCAGGAGGAAACGTATGTGGAGAACGGCATTGAGAAAACAAGGACCTTAGTTGACCCTGAGAGTTTTCAATATTTAGAGGATGAAGATGGAACGCCTAAATATTTAAAAGGTAAAATTTTTACAGATTTTTATGAGACAGAAGACACAGGCCTTTTAAATACAATGCATAATGGTTTTGTGAATGGCGGGATGGATGGCACTGCCGGAATGATTGCTTTTATCTTGATTATCGGCGGAGCATTTGCAATTTTAATCCGAACCGGAGCCATTGACAATGGGCTGGGAAGTGTTCTGCGAAAAATGAACGGCAAAGATTTCTTCCTAATCCCAATTATCATGCTGCTCTTTTCCCTGGGCGGCGCTGTACTGGGACTCGGTGAAGAGCTGATTCCTTTTGCTATGATTCTCATGCCGCTGATGATTCGTCTTGGTTATGATGGGATCACAGTCATGCTGACCGTCTATTCCTCCATGATGGTAGGTTTTGCGACCTCCTGGATGAATCCTTTTACACTGCTGATCGCGCAGGGCATTGCCGGAGTTCCACTGATGTCCGGCGCAACGCTGAGAATTATTTTGTATGTGGCAATTGAGGTGCTCCTTTTTGCTTATATTGTGCTGCGCATTAAAAAGTATAAAAAGACGCCGGAGCTGGCCCTGACCTATGAGACGGATCAAAAGTATTTTCGGCAAAGCGCCAATGAAGATGTGGTGATGGATGATAAATTTACAAAGGGCCACGCAGTTGTAATGCTGGTTTTCCTTGCATTCTTTGTCTGGATTTTCTGGGGAATTATTAAGAACGGCTGGTATATCCCTCAGATTTCTGCACAATTCTTTGGGATGGGGATTGCCTGCGGAATCGTAGGTGTTATTTTCAAACTCAATGGCATGCGTATCAATGATATTGCAGATGCCTTTAAACAAGGGGTAGCAGATATGGTTCCTGTGGTTATGATTCTGGCACTGGCAAAAGGGATCACTTTGATCCTCGGCGGCGTGGACAATTCAGAACCCAGCGTCTTGAATACCATTCTTTATTATGGAGGGGAGGGACTGTCTGGAATTCCAAGTATCTTTGCGGCTTGGGGAATGTATCTCTTCCAATCTTTATTTACTTTCCTGGTGTGCTCAGGCCCTGCGCAGGCAGCTATTTCAATGCCGATCATGGCTCCTCTTGCCGACCTTTTAGGCGTTTCAAGACAGACCGCTTGCCTGGCTTTCCAGATGGGAGATGGTTTTTGTAATATGATCAATCCAACTTCTGCGCTGCTGATGGCGTACCTGGGAATTGTTAAAATTGATTTTGTCAAATGGGTTAAATTTGCATGGAAAATGGAAGTTGCCCTCTTTGCAGTAGGGACAATTTTTATGGTCACAGCAGTGGCAATTGGATATTGACTTTATCTCGGGCATAGAATATAATCCAAAGTAAGAAAAGAGCTACCGATGAACGGCTGCTCCAAAATGGAAAAGCAAAAGCACTCGTCCGGTTTTTGAAGGTTGGGACGGGTGTTTTACTTTATGTAAAAACTAATGCTTAATCTTAATGACTAAGGCGATAACTGTACAAAGTACAAGTGTATAGGTCATAAGACCATCAAATGTTATGTACATGGCATCACCTCCCTTGATGGGAAGCAACCGTCCACCGTATATCTGGTAACTCTTGGTAATAGTATAACTGACGGGAGAAAAGATGTAAACTAAAACTGCACTGTATGCTTCCTTCGCTTGTTAAATACCCATTATATTGTGAAAATAGGGAAGTGAAGAATACTGGTATTTTCTGATAAATGCCTTTGGATGCAAGGGAGACTTTTTCTTAATGTGATTGACATACGAATCCACATAATCATTAGCTTCCTTAGCGATGGTTGGAAGATTTCGTATCATTTCAATATACTCATCTTGGTCAATGATAACCGGTTCTTTTGTATTTAGATAATCATTGTCATTGATGATTATAATCTTCGAATAATCCAAACCGGATTTTGTTTTCTTTGAACGAACCGTACTGCTAAACATAAATGCGTTTTGATGCTTGATAGACGAACGAAAAGGGATGCAGATAAAAAAATCGTAATGGGAGTCGATCAGTAAACATGTGTAAGGTCTCCCGCATTTATACATGAGTTCGGGATAAATTGCAGGGGGATAGTCCTGAATAAATTTTGACGATAAAAGCAATAATTCTGAATCGTATTCCATTTTCTTCCATCTCCTGGTTAAAAAAATCGAGATTGACTAGTTGAAGCCAATCTCGTTAAGAATTTTCTTCGCTCGGTCAATTTTTATTTTACCGATGTGTCAGAACCGTCACACATCATCATTTAGCGAAGGAATGAAAGAATTTTTCTTTCACTATTATTATATGCGAATGCTCATTTTTTATCAAGTAAGAACAAGCAAAATATTTGGGAAATTTTGAATGAGAATGATAAAAACTTATCTTTTTAAAGAAATCAGCCAAAAT
>CAUEYG010000329.1 GCA_959021945.1 uncultured Eubacteriales bacterium
CCAAGACCCAGTACAGCGGAGCCGTCACTGATGACAGCTACTGTGTTGCTCTTATTTGTATAGCGATAGATATCTTCCGGATTTTCATGTATCTTTCGGCAAGGCTCAGCAACACCCGGCGTATAGGCTGTGGACAGGTCATCTTTATTTTTAACAGGAACTTTGCTGGCCACTGCCATTTTACCCTTATGCTGCTCGTGCATTTTCAGGGACTCTTTATAGTAATCCATGTGTACTCCTTTATTTTTTCCAGGAACTTTTCAGTCCCACAATTTTGTTAAATACCTTTTCTGTCTCTGTTGTTTGTTTCGTATCTGCAATATAGTATCCATGTCTGAAAAATTGGAAGCGTTCCCCTGCCTTTGCCTCTGCCAGAGCAGGTTCTGCGTATCCCCAGGATTCCTGAAGGGACTCAGGGTTCAATACCATTTCTCCGTTTTCCGCTTCTGTCATTAAATAGTCGTAATTTCTTATCTTTATTTTAACAGCGGTTTTGGCGTCTACCCAGTGAATGGTTCCCTTTACTTTGCGCCCCTCAAAGCCGCTGCCGCTCTTAGTTTCAGGATCATAGGTACAGAGCAGTTCTTTAATCGTACCGTCTTCCTTTTTTACCACCTCATTACAGGTAATAAAATAGGCTCCTTTAAAACGGACTTCGTTGCCGGGAAACAGGCGGAAATATTTTTTAACAGGCTCTTCCATAAAATCAGCGCCATCCACATACAGCTCTCTGCTGAAAGGCACTTTCCGGTTTCCCATTTCCGGAACTTCCCGATTGTTTTCAATTTCCATTTCTTCCGACTGATCTTCCGGGTAGTTAGTAATGACAATTTTAATAGGGTCTTCCACCACATTGCGGCTCTGAACCTTTGTCTTTAAGTCTTCCCTTACACAGTGTTCCAGCAGTGCTACGTCCACTGTACTGTTAGCCTTGGAAACTCCGATGCGTTCGCAAAAATCACGGATGGATTCAGGGGTATAACCTCTCCTTCTCAATCCGGCAATGGTAGGCATTCTCGGGTCGTCCCAGCCTTCTACCGCACCTTCATCCACTAAGGATTTTAAGTGGCGTTTGCTCATAACCGTATTTGTCAGATTGAGCCGTGCGAATTCGATCTGCTGAGGTGGGGCTTGCCATTCCAGTTCCTGCAGCACCCAGTCATACAGAGGGCGATGGTCTTCAAACTCCAGGGTACAGATGGAGTGGGTGATCCCTTCTATGGCATCTTCAATTGGATGCGCATAATCGTACATGGGGTAAATGCAGTATTTGCTACCGGTGTTATGATGCTCCGCATGAGAGATTCGGTAAATAACAGGGTCTCTCATATTGATATTAGGAGAAGCCATGTCGATCTTGGCCCGGAGTACTTTCTCTCCGTCTGCGTATTTCCCCTCTTTCATTTCTTCAAAGAGCTTTAGGTTCTCCTCTACTGTCCGATTCCGATAAGGGCTTTCCTTTCCCGGTTCCTTCAAAGTTCCCCGGTATTCCCGAATCTGATCAGCGTTCAGATCGCAGACAAAGGCCTTTCCTTTTTTAATCAACGCAATAGCAAACTCATACATTTTGTCAAAGTAATCAGATGCCCAAAGCCGTTCTTCCCACTGGAAGCCAAGCCATTTAACATCTTCCTCAATGGCATTTACATATTCCATATCCTCTTTTACCGGATTGGTATCATCATACCTTAAGTTACATTTTCCATGGTATTTTTCTGCCGTGGAAAAGTTAAGGCAAATGGATTTGGCATGTCCAATATGGAGGTACCCGTTAGGTTCCGGAGGAAACCGGGTATGCACTCTGTCTCCATACTTTTGATTTTCCAAATCTTTATCAATAATATTGTGAATAAAATTCGATGCGCTTTCCGGCGCACCCGCCTGTTTTTTTTCTGCTTCCGCCATGGTCGTCCCTCCTACAAGATCTTATACTTTTAATATTATATCCTAATTGAGGTACTAAATGCAATGAAAAAGGAGCCCCCTTTGCTCCCTTTTTCATTTCTCATTTATTTTACTTTTGGACCGGCCCTGCTAAACGCAGAGTCTCTGTCTCTGGCGCCGAAAGCATCGACACCTGCTGGGTTGTTTCCAGACGAATATTTTGATTGGTATAGGCCGGATGCTGATGCAGGGCCTCGCTTCCCAATCCTGTCGCCCCTACCGCTAAAAGCATGGTAAAGGCCGTTGCCATTGCAACTGCTTTTTGTTTCATATGTGTTCCCCTTTCCCTTGTACTATGTTAATCTTTTTCCCTTTTGTAGTTCCTATTATAGGAAATAAATGTGTCAAAAGGTTGACGAAAATCTTAAGAAATTCTGATGATCGTTCTTAAGTTTTTTTAAGGGCTGCTGTCCTTATTTGCTTGTGAGGACAGCAGCCCGAAACGGATCATTCGAACTATTTTTTTGCGGGGCACTGGATTTTCAGCTTCTATAACTTATTAACGGTTCCTGTATTTGTTCGCCTATTATACCAGTTCCCCGGCATCTGCCTTTTTCTGTTCTTCCGGCGTCATTCGTGTTACAGTAACACCAACAAAGGCCAACAGGAATGTTACAATCGGCATAGCGTAGTTAAACACAGCCCAAGGCGCGTATACACTGGCGGAAACCCCCATTGTAGCTGCAATATACATACCGCAGGTATTCCACGGCACCAAAGGCGATGTAACTGTTCCGCCGGATTCCAAAGCATTTGACAGGCATTTCGGGTGTATTCCCGCCTTTCTGTAAGCAGAAGCATACATTCTTCCCGGTACTAATATGGATATGTACTGTTCCGGCATTGTAACGTTAGAAAGCACGCAAGTAACCTCTGTAGCGCCGATAAGTCCCGGGCCGCTCTTAATGAATTTGGTAATTCCATTAATAATGGTTTCTAATTGTCTTGTGCCTTCCATAATACCGCCGAACATCATAGCAATGACTGTCATCAAAACAGATGACGCCATGTTCATCAGTCCGCCTGTAGACAGCAGACTATTTAACATTTCAATGTCTGTATTGCAGACAAAACCATTTCTTGCCACTGTCAGAATGTCTCCAAATGTCACACCATTGTGTGCCACTTCCAGGGTATCTGCATCAAAGATGGCCAGCTGCCCTTGAAAGATCGGAGCGAGAATAGCACCCACAATAACACCCAGTGTGATTCCCGGAATCGCCGGAATTTTAAAGGCAATAGCCAGAATAACAACAAGAGGCGGCAAGAGCAGTACTGGATTGATATTAAAGGTATCTTTTAATCCATCCATCAGTACAGTTACCTGGGAAGTA
>CAUEYG010000330.1 GCA_959021945.1 uncultured Eubacteriales bacterium
TACTAGCAGTTTTTAAAGTATCCAGTGAATAGTCAGCTGTTGGTTTGGGCGCGGCCATTGATATTTTTGCTCTGTGACAGTCGCTGGGTGTGCTAACCGGTAATCTGGCGATGATCTTTTACGTTGGAATTGTAGTTATTATAGCTATCGTGACGCCAATCAAAAAATATATGATCAATGATAAACTGGGAGTCTGGTTATTCTGCATGTTTATGGTAGCCATCGGTGCAAGCGCGCCCATCAGTACATTGATTACTGCGCCAAAATCGGTTGTCCTGGGATGTGCTTTTGTGATCTTCAGCACCATGCTTCTGTTTCTTATCTTTGGAAAGATCTTCAAGTTTCCCCTGGAGTATATGCTTATTTCGTCTATGTCCTGCATTGGAGGAGCAGTCAGTACCCCGCCTCTGGCGCAGACTTATAAGTGGAATGATCTGATTATGCCTGGACTGTTCTGCGGAATCATCGCCCAAGTGCTTGGGTCCTACTGCGGACTTCTTGTAGGCTCCGTTTTACAAGCTCTTGGTTAAAACTGGTTTGAAACTGGGTTGAAAATAAGGTATAATAACAGAAAAAAACAGGAGAAGTTTTCAGTGGCAAAATCAACAGATAAAAAAAGAATTCAATCTATCGAGCGCATAGCTGAGATCCTGGATTATTTGGTGGACAAACCCAAGGGCGCCAGGCTTACAACCATCAGCAAAGATCTGATGCTGAATAAAAGTACAGCCTTTGGCCTTATTTCCACATTGGAGCAGCTCAACTATCTTGAGCAGGATCAGGAGACAGGAAAATATGTGCTGGGGCTCAAACTCTTTGAACTTGGACAGGCATCTTACGCCCGCTTGGATCTGGTTTCTGTGGCAAAGCCCCATATTACCAGACTGTCTGAAAAATATGAAGAGACTGTTCATGTTGCTGTGCTGTCTGGAACAGAAGTGGTTTACCTGGATAAAGTAGAAAGCTCTCGCTCTATGAGAGTCAGCTCTCAGATCGGCGGAAGACAGCCTGTGTATTGCACTGCTTTAGGAAAGGCTCTTGCGGCCTATCTTTCTGATAAAGAGATTCAGGAATTAGCGCAAAATACAGAATTTATCCGTTATACATCCACTACAATTACCTCACCTGATCAGTTAGTCGATGAACTAAAGCGAATAAAAGAACAAGGCTACTCCATTGATAATGAAGAAAGCGAACTAGGGCTTTACTGTGTATCCGCACCTGTTTTCAACGGAGAAATGAAAGTGATTGCAGCTATCAGCATTGCTGGTACTGTAAGACGTATAAAAGAGGAAGGCGGACAAAAACTAATAAATGATATCGTAGAAACAGCTTCTATTATTTCTGCGAATATGGGTTACAAATAATATTTTTGTAACAAAAAATAAGAACTTTGTACGATAATAACGAACAAAAGGAGGGACACATGAATATAAAGGTGTTTCAAACGGTTGTGAAGGACGGTATTGTCTTTGACCCGGAAACGAAAACCAACAAACGATTAGACGTAGGTATTTTAGATCCTAATATTGCAGAGCTCATTGATCCGGAAACAGAAACAAAACGGATTTGTTATAAACATGAGATCAACGCAGCCGGCGGTCTGATTGTTCCAGGGCTCATTGAAATGCATTCCCATATTATGGAGGAAATGGATTTTAGCATGGATGTGGAAAGTATGCTGCGTTTTGGAGTGGTAGCTACTTGTGATATGGGGAGCGTTGGTTTTAATAATTTTTCGTATTTTAGAAGAACGGTAATGGAGAATTCTGTCATTCCTACTAATGCGGCCATCAATTTATCTACGATTGCCTTTATTACAGATGATGAAAGTGAATATGCCTGTCCCGGATTTGTCAACAAGGAAGAGTTGATCCGTATGATAAACATACACAAGGATGTGATAATCGGTGTGAAAGTACAGTTCTCCATTGGAAAGGCAAAAGATTGTGAAGTGCTGCGTATTGCCAGGGAAGTTTGTCGGGCTACAGGAACCAGAATGATTGTTCATATTACAGATTCTCCGGTTCCTCTGCCGGAATGGATACCGTATTTTGATGAAGGTGATATTGTAACACATACTTATCATGGCCATGGGCATAATTTGTTGGACGAAAACGGACGTGTGTGGAAAGCGGCTTGGGAAGCAAAAGAACGAGGGGTTATTTTTGATGCATGCAGAGGCACCGGGCACTGGTGCTATCCGGTTCTTGAAAGAGCTTTTGACCAGGGATTTTTTCCTGATGTCATTACTGCGGATACGACCAGTCTCAGCGCCATTCCTCTGACTTGCCAGCTTCCTACCGTTATGTCGGAACTGTTGGCATTGGGAATGTCCCTTGAGGAAATCATCCTAAAAACCACAAGGGTTCCCGCCAATCTGATGAAAGGAGTTACTTCTGGAATCCAGCCGGGACGGCCTGCTAATCTGACGGTTTTAGAGGTAGAGGATGTTGATGTGAATTTCAAGGATTCTCATGGAAATATCATGAAGGGGAGCAAACTGATTGTTCCAAAGCAAACCATTGTAAAAGGGAAAGTTCTTTATTCTGCAAAGGAAAGGAGTCAATAAATGCCTATTGTAAATATGACCATCAAAGAAGGATGCGCAGAAGAAAAAATTGAACGCTGTATGAAGGAAATTACAAATGCGATTGCTGCAAATTTAGAGCGGACTTTGCCGAGAATGGTACGCGTTACGGTTCAGGAGATACCGGAACAGTATTGGCTGATTGGAAACGCACGTCCTGCTTCCTGGCAGCCTACGCTTACCTTTGATATTGGACCGGGCCGTTCAGAAGAATCAATACAAAAGACCATGCACGCTATTGTAGATGCTGTTCACACAAGCCTGGAGGTAAAAAAAGAAGAGGTTAGTCTGGCCATTATTATGACACCGAATGAACATTTTACCATTGCTGGGAAAGTAAAATAGAAAGGGGGCTATTATGCCAGTATTAGTTACATTACAGTTCCCAAAAGGGAAGGAATACAAGGATATCGAAAAAAGTATGGATGAAGTGACGCAGACCCTCAGCAGGACTTTAGATGAATCTCCTGAGAATATTCGCGTTACGGTCAGGGAGGTTCCCAAAAATCGTTACTCTGTGGGCGGAATTTTAAGAAGCGAGTTGGAGGAAGAGGAAAGCTATGAAAAATAGGCTAAAAGAAAAATTGCTTTCTCATGAATGTTGTATTGGTATGTTTTTTACTATCAACTCTACAGAGCTGATAGAGATTGCAGGTATTACAGGCTATGATTTTGTTGTTA
>CAUEYG010000331.1 GCA_959021945.1 uncultured Eubacteriales bacterium
AGGAAGACTTTACAGAAGGGGAAGGAGTCTTCAATGGGGATGTGGGCTTTATCAATCGGATTGACCGTGAGTTTAATGAACTTACCGTGGTCTTTGATGAGTGCAAATATGTGACTTATGATTTTAATCAGCTGGATGAGCTGGAGCTGGCCTATGCCATTACAGTTCATAAAAGCCAGGGCAGTGAATTTCCTATTGTGATCATGCCAATGACTTGGTTTCCTCCGGTGCTGGCCACCAGGAATTTGCTCTATACAGGCGTTACAAGGGGAAAGACCGCTGTTGTGTTAGTAGGCTCGGAAGACAAGATGCACGGCATGGTAGACAACAATCGGATTACAGAACGGTATTCAGGCCTTTCCGTAAGATTAAAGGCTATGATGAATTTTTAAGGGGACATCAAATGGGGATTATTGACAAGGGGTTGGAGCTTTTATATCCATCTAATATTTACTGTATTTCCTGTGGGAGCATCATCGACCAAACCAGGGATTACAGCCTGTGTGATGAATGTATGGAAAAGCTGCACTGGCTGGGGCAAAAGACTTGCGCCAAGTGTGGGAAGATTTTGGCGCAGGACTGCCGCCATGAATTATGCTACGACTGTATGACATGGGCACACGAATTTGACAAGGGGTTTACCTGCGTGCAGTATGGTCTTTATGAGCGGGGCATCTTAATGGATTATAAATATAAGGGAAAGTCTTATATTGGAAGAAAATTAGGCGATATTCTTTATGACAGGATGGAACTGGAAGATGAACGCTTTGATCTGGTCGTACCAGTACCTATGTTTCGAAAAAAACAAAACCAGAGAGGTTATAATCAAGCGGCCATTATGGCAGAACGCTTTGCAAAGAAACGTGGACTGCCCTGCGCTTCAGGTCTGCTTGAGAGAATCAAAGAAACTGCGCCCATGAAAGGCCTGGGAGCTTTTGACCGGTCTGAGAATTTAAGAGGGGCAGTCGCTGTCTCTGCTTCTAATTATTATGAGATAAAAGGAAAATCCATATTGCTCATTGACGATATTTACACGACGGGGAGCACACTAGATGCATGCAGCTGCCAGCTCCGGCAGGCAGGGGCAAAGAGAATCTGCGTTTTGACTTTCGCCTGCGGGGTAAATATACCTCCAAAACAATAAAAGCATAGAACACAGCAGGCTCTGCCGGCTGCTCAGGTCTGTGGTTGAAAGGCCAGGCTAGCTACGGGCAAAAGGTCCCACGTAAGCTGATCCGCAAGGCGGCAGTGATCATGGCGTAGTTTAGATGTAAGTCCTCTGACAAAGTCAGGCCAAGGCAGGTGTGGGGGCAAAGACCAGGTCAGCTGAGCGGCCGGCAGAGTCTGCTTGAATGAAGTGAAGGTATTTATGTGAAAGGAAGGGAACTATGATTTTGAGTGTAAACAAAAATAGTCTGAGGCGGATGGTGCTGCTGGCCGGGATGCTTTTTCTTATGCTGATTCCCAGGGCAGGATATGGGGCAGAAGAAAACCTTCAGAGCGTAGAACTTGCTGATTATACGAGTGATTATGGATGGGAGCGGAGTACAAATTTGCAGCCCATTAAAGTAAACCCTGCAAAGAGGAGTGCAGTGCCCCTGACAACCCAGTACTTAGCTGTCTTTGTGGAGTTCCCTGATGAGGAGCTGCAGAAAGTATCACTGGCTGATGAAAAAGTGTTGGAAAATGCGGATATCCTTATGAATACAGGAAAGGGGACAATGACATCTACAGGATATGTGCAGCATACTATCACATCCTTTAAAGAATACGTGCAGCGCTATACATATGGAAAGCTAAGTGTGACTACTTCCTTTTTCCCAAAGGATCAGAGTGGAAAGGTTGTTTCCCATATTTCCTCCAAATCAAGAGACTACTATCGGCCTTACAGCAGTACTAATACAGCCGGTTACAAAAATGACAGAGAAAAGGGAGACAGGGAAAGGCAGCTCATTGAAGAGGCTTTTAATGCGGTGAAATCAAGCGTTGAAACAGCTTTTTCCGGAGCAGATCTGGACGTTAACAATGATGGATATATTGATGGCATTTCCTTTTTTACAGAGAATACGGATAAAACTCCCGCAGGGTGGTCTGAGCTGCTGTGGTCTCATAAGGCGGATGCCTCCTCCTTTGGATGTACACTCAGCGGTAAAAAGCTGGGACCTTATAACCTGATTAATACAATCTTGTATCCCGAAAATCCTGATATAGCGGGTTCTGTCTTTTCCCTAAACCGGAGCAAATACAGTACGATTATCCACGAGTACTTGCACACTCTGGGGCTACCTGATCTTTACAGATGTAATTACGCAGATACGCATCCAGTGGGGGACTATGACCTGATGGCATCTACAGGAAACAGCAATCCTCTGGGGCTGCTGTCTTATATGACCAGTGAATACAGTGATCTGAGATGGAATACGCCTCCGCAGGAAATCACTTCATCCCAGACAGTGACTCTGTATAAACCTACCTACGAGAATCCTAATGAAAAGCGGGCGGTAAAAATTGTTTCACCTTATAGTGACAAAGAATTTTTTATTGCAGAGTTTTATGATAATGAAGTTAATGGTGTAAAGGAGCTGCCTATTTATAAAAAAGGCCTGTTGCTGTACCGCATAAATACAGCAGTAGGCAGTACCAACATGGAGGGTGACACCAGCGGCGAGAAGGACTATCTTTATGTTTTCCGGCCAAATGAACCATCTAAGGGCTATGGAAAAGGAGACCTGGGCAGTGCAGCGCTGGGGAAAGAAACAGGAAGACTGAAGCTGGGCAGCTCCAATATTGCCGCCCAATGGAATAATGATACGCTTTATTATGCTGACGGCAGCAATAGCGGCATTGTGGTGGAAGTAAAAGAGGAAACGGAAGATACTATTACTTTTGACATTAAAATTCCTGTTGTCAATGGAGATGGAACAAAAGAAAATCCATATATGATTAGCCGTGCTGATGACCTTGCTTTATTATCTGCAAAAACAGATGGCTATTTTAGGCTTAATCAGGATTTAAATTTGCAAAATGCAGGCGCTTTCCGTACAGTTGATTCTTTTGGAGGCGTTTTTGATGGAAATGGACACACCATTTATAACATGCAGATCAAAGGTGCGGATGGAATGTTTTCTTCTGTTACCCCAGGGGCAGAGATCAAAAATTTGAAATTCAGTAATATTTCTGTTACTGGAGACATGGGGCATACTGGCTCTGTGGCAGGGGCAGTGTATGGAACTCTTACCAATGTTCATGTTCTATCCGGCAGTATCT
>CAUEYG010000332.1 GCA_959021945.1 uncultured Eubacteriales bacterium
ATTCTATATGGAGATTTGGATATTTCTGTTATTGATGAGCTGCCGCCGGGAAGGCAGAAAATTATTACAAAGACGATGGATGAAAGTCAGCGTGATCTTTGTTATGATTTTCTAAAAGGGGAATTGGAAAAAGGAAGACAAGCTTATGTTGTAGCACCCCTCATTGATGAATCGGAAGTGCTGGATGTAAAATCGGCGGAAGTCCTGCATAAGGAATTGAAAAAGCGATTTGAGGATTTCAAGGTTGAACTGCTGCATGGAGCCATGAAGCAGCAGGAAAAAGATGATATTATGGCGCGATTTTATGAAAATAAAATTCAAGTCTTAGTTTCGACTGTAGTCATTGAGGTTGGAATCAATGTGCCAAATGCTACTGTAATGGCAATCGAAAATGCAGAGCGTTTTGGACTGGCACAGCTTCATCAGCTGAGAGGCCGGGTTGGCCGGGGAAAGCATCAGTCTTACTGCATGCTTATAACCAAAAAAACTTCAAAGATTGCAGAAGACCGGGCACGTATTATGACAGAGTCTCAAGACGGCTTTTACATTGCAGAGCAGGATCTAAAGCTGCGGGGACCGGGTGAAATCTTTGGAACCAGACAGCATGGCGTGCCGGATCTTTCCATTGCTGACCTGGCACGTCACATTAAAATTTTAAATGACGTAAAAAAAGAGGCGGATCTCATTATGGAGGAAGATCCGTACTTGGAAAGTGACAAATACGCAGGACTGCGGCAGCGGGTTATCATGCTTTTTGGACAAGACTTTTCATTGAAATTGTAGCTTTCCAGATGAAGGAAAGAAAAGAAATTATTACATGACATACTTTATCTGTCCTGGGTTAAATTAATAGCGTACAGGAGGTGAGATAACATGTCATTACAGGATAAGATGAACGTTAGCGCAAAGCCAGCGTTGAAAAACTTAAAGACTGAAGTTGCCAGTGAACTGGGAATGGCCAATTATGACCAGACTGACAAGGGTAACCTGACTGCAAGACAGAACGGTTATGTTGGCGGTTATATGACTAAGAAGTTAGTCGAAATGGCTGAACAGCAGTTAGCTGGAAAATAACGATAAGAGAATAGGTTAAAGTAAAAAATGAAGAGGAATGTACTGGAGGTGAGTAACATGTCATTACAGGATAAAATGAACGTTAGTGCAAAACCGGCTTTAAAGAATTTAAAGACTGAGGTTGCAAACGAACTGGGACTGGCTAACTATGACCAGACTGACAAGGGTAACCTGACTGCAAGACAGAACGGTTATGTTGGCGGTTATATGACTAAGAAGTTAGTCGAAATGGCTGAACAGCAGTTAGCTGGAAAATAACCATAAAAGAATAGGTTAAAGTCAAAAATTGAGAGGTATCCACTGAATTGATATTTGGTGGATATCTTTCTTTTTTCGTCAGAACAACAGGAATACAGCAACCATGCTTGTTTTATTCAAAAAAGGTTGCTATACTTGAACATATTGTTGTTATTGGGCAATGATTCTTTAAAAATAGCAGATTGCGAGGGAAAAGAGATGAGAATTATAGCTGGTGATTATAAAGGGCGGAGACTTCACAGTCCTCTGGACAATCAAATAAGACCTACTACCGATAAAGTGAAAGAAGCGATCTTTAGCATCCTTTTTAGTGAGATCTATGAAAGCAATGTTTTAGATTTATTTGCCGGAACAGGAAATCTTGGGCTGGAAGCTCTCAGCAGAGGCGCCAGACATTGCTGGTTTTCCGACAGTTCCAGAGATAGTTTGAAGTTGATCAGGGAAAATATCCGTTACTGCAGAGCAGATGAAAAGGCTACTGTTATTCCAGGAGATTTTAGAAAAGTATTGGGAAACTTAACGGAGCCTATGGATGTGATTTTCCTGGACCCTCCATATCATAAAAATCTGCTATTGGAATGTTTTTCCTTAATCCGTGAGCATGGCTCCCTTGCAGAAGGCGGTGTGATCGTTGCGGAGCACAGAAAAGAAGAGCAGCTGCCGGAGGAATTAGAAAACTTTTCCAAATTGAAAGAAAGAAAGTATGGAACCGTTGTAATATCAATATATGGTTGATATAAACGGCGACTTTATGATACAATACACTGTAAACAAGCGGAGGATAATAAGACATGAAAAAGAAAGCATTGTACACCGGTTCCTTTGATCCTTTGACCAATGGACATCTTGATATTATCAGCAGAGCTGCCAGACTTTATGATAAGCTGGTGATCGGTGTTATTTTTAATCCTTCCAAACAGTCCTTGTTTTCGCTGGAAGAACGGGAGCAGATGATCCGTCAAGTGACAGAAAGCCTGCCTAATGTAGAGGTAGACCATTTTTCCGGACTGCTTGCTGATTATGTGAATGCCAACCAGTTCGACGTGGTGGTGCGGGGACTGCGGGCTACTACGGATTTTGAATACGAAATTCAAATGGCTCAGATGAATGCCCGGCTTTACAGGGACAATGTAGAAACGATTTTTCTGATGACCAATCCCAATTATTCGTTCCTCAGTTCTAGTATGATTAAAGAAGTACATTCTTTAGGCGGAAGTGTGGAGGGATTGATCCCGAACATCATTTTGGAATATATGGATAAAAAAAATAAGGTTTAGGGGAGGACAAAATGAAGGTATTAGAACTGTTAGAAGAGATCGAAGAAATTGTAGACACAGCATCGGGATTTCCGCTGACGGGTAAAATCATGGTTGACGCGCAGGAGCTGCTTGAAATCGTGCGTGAGATCAGACTGGAATTGCCTGATGAAATTCAGCAGGCCCAGTGGATCAAAAATGAGAGAGAACGAATTATCGCTGAGGCGAAAAAAGAATATGAGGCTGTTATCGCTGATGCAAAGCGACAGGCTGAGGCTCTGGTGGAAAACGATGATATTACCATAAAAGCAAAGCTGAGGGCTGATGAACTGATGCGTGTTACAGAGGAAACGGCAAAGCAGCTTAAAATGGGAACTTATGAGTATGTTGACAGCATTTTATTCAACTTTCAGGAAAAAATGGAACAGCTTAACAGCCTGTATTTTGGAGACATGTTTGGCACAATTGAAAAGACGTTTCAAGATATTAATGCAACGCTTTCTGAAAATCGAGAAGAAATTAAAGATATGGCGTATCGCACTCAGATGAATGCTGATGAGCCGATGCAGGAAGCGGCATCCTCAGAAACAGAGCAGCATGGAGAATAGTCAATCTTTATCCATAAAAAATAAATTTGTTCATATATCCATGGTTTTGGGAATACC
>CAUEYG010000333.1 GCA_959021945.1 uncultured Eubacteriales bacterium
CGTCATCAAGCAATACACCATTACGGCCATGACGCCATAAGCAACCACCGCGCCTCCCGGTCCTGCATCATGTACTGCCGCGCCTGTGGCTACAAAGAGTGCGGTGCCGATCATCCCTCCTATGGTAATCATAATCATATGCCGCGACTTTAACGTTTTTTTAAGCTCACTGCTTTTTTGCCCTTCGCCCATGGTCTGTACCGCCTTTCTTTTCTGCATATTTTCCGTCTACACTTGATGAATCTGTTCCTTTTTCATCGCCGCATCCCAATCATCAGATCCCAACAACTCCCTTTTGGTAACCCTTACATACATTTCTCTCTTTGCAGCCTCTTCAAAGAAAGGGATGGGCGGAATGCAGAGCTCCGGCGCCAAAGCACCTTTTGCTGTAATATCTCCTTTTCGCAGCAATTCCGCTGCCCACGCTGCAGCCCCGCCAATGTACACTTGCGCGCCCATTAGTTCCGGCCACTCTTTGACTGGTCTGCAAATCATATCAAGCTCATACTGTACTTTCTTTCCATCTTTCGTGCCAATTGCAACAGTACGAATTACATCACAGTCATTAATTTCTGCATTGGGATCATCAGGCTGCAAATCCATAAGCTTTTTTAAAACTTTTACCGGCTTCATATCATGCCCTTCAAAATTTACATTTTCCTGCTTGCTGAATCCCAAGCCATGCAGGAATTTTAAGGTATTTAGCACCTCTTCACTAAACCCTAACTTGTATCTGCAGTTTTGCAGCCCCTTTGCTTTGAAAGACTCTGGAATCGTGCCTTGTTCTGAATGCATCAAATAATAAGCATACTGCTCTCCAATGGGCTTTGGATACTGCACCATTACACCTCCGCTCCTAGGTTCCACTTCAACATATTGTCCATCAATATACTGAATTGGTTTCATATGAAATTCATCCATGATGGTCTCAATGGAATAGGTAACTTCAAAGGCCTTTTCACTCTTTCCCCAATCATCGCATCCGCAGAAAAAATCAATTGTTTCTACAGTATCCAACTGTTCTGCCGCCCATGCCGCACAAACGTTAGTCACACCAGGAGTTCCTCCAATGCCAATTACTGCTAAAAGCCCTGCTTCCTTAAACTGATCATGATATTTGACCTGTTTTATGGTTTCTACATAAAGTCCTCCAATATCCATATAATCTCTTTTTGCTTCCAGGCAAGCCTCCATAATAGCGCAGTTATAATAGTAGTTCACAATGTTAATGCATACATCATGAGCTCTGATCAGTTCAACCAGCGCAGCTCTGTCATTTACATCACAAAATACCGGATCAACTCTGTGCCCATATTTTTCATTGCACAGATCCGCCACTTTTGTGGCCTGTTGGATATTAAAATCTCCTAATGTAATGCTTTCAATATTTTTGTTCCACGCCAAATCCAAAGTTGTTGCAATTCCCTGTAAACCTGCACCTAAAACAAGTACTTTCATTTTTTTCCTCCTACTTAAACATCTTTCTCTCAACAAAGCTCTAACGGTGTGCGCACATCTAATTACAAAAGCAAGAATAATGCCAATAATAAAAAAATTCCGTCTCCCCTGTGTTTTCAACGATAGGACGGAATTTTCCAAAAGAACAGCAATTCATAAAAGTTGCACATAGGCAACCCTCTATATGTCTTTTAAAAAATAGAAAAGCAATTCGCCGCTCTTTCTCTCTTTTTTCTCCATTGTAGTTGCAGCCATGCAACCCTCAGCGATGTACTTGTGCAACTCTTCCTTCCAGCTATTTCTGAAGGATATTATATTTTTTTAATTTTCTACTGACAGTAGATTTATTAACACCTAATTTTCGCGCTGCTTCAGCCGCTGTATTGTATTTTTCAATATAGCACATCAAAAGCTCACGTTCATACTCTGCCATTAATTTTTCCAGCGTCATGTTCTCATCCACCATTAAGGCGGAACTGTTGCGGCTGCCTGCTTGTATCAAGTTTCGAACTTGTCTCTTTGTAATTTGTTCTCCATCATAGCTCACAATAATTCGCTCCATCATGTTCCTTAATTCTCGAATATTTCCATGCCAGGGCGCCCGAGTCAATTCTTCCATGGCCTCATCAGAAATATTTTTCTTTATATTGTAATCTTCACAGAGCAGCTGTAAAAAATATGCAGCAAAGGCCTTTATGTCCTCTTTTCGGTTTCGCAGAGGCGGAATCTCGATAGGAACAATACTTAGCCGATAATAAAGATCTTCCCTGAATCTCCCCTCTTCTACTGCCTGCTTTAAATTCACATTTGTAGCTGCGATAATCCTAACATCCACACTGATTGTACTTTTTCCTCCCAGCCGCCGGATCTCTTTTTCCTGTAAGACTCTTAATAATTTTGCCTGCAATCTAAGGGGAATCTCTGCTATTTCATCTAAAAATAGAGTCCCCTCTTGGGCCATCTCAAAGATACCGATTTTTCCCTTTGTGTCCGCTCCAGTAAAGGCCCCTTTTTCATATCCGAAAAGTTCTGACTCAAGCAGATTTTCAGGTATTGCGGCGCAGTTTATCTTTATAAAGGGCTCTTCTGACCGTCTGCTCATGCGAAAAATATAGTCAGCAATCACTTCCTTTCCTACCCCTGATTCCCCCAATATTAAAACTGTGGTATCTAATTGGGCAATGCGTTTTGCCGCCTGCATAACTTCTTTCATTTTCTTACTCTCTGCTATAATATGGGGGACTCTTTGGTTTGTCTTTGTCCTTAAGTATTCCAGTTCTCTCTTTTGTTTTTCTGAAATCTCCTTACTCTCTGCCAAAAGGTGTTCCAAGGCTCTGGTTTCTGTAATATCCCGTTCAGTACAAACCACAAGGGCGATCTCTTTTCCTCTGTAATAGGGCACTGCTGTTAAATAAATACTTCCTCCGTCTCCCAAATTTTGTATCATTCTGCACTCTGCTTTTGTTTCTAATGCTTTTAAAACAGACGATTCATCCATATAGCCTTCCGCCAACAGCTGCTCCATATTTTTTCCTATCACATCTTTTAAGGGCAAGCCTCCTGTACGTTCCGACTCTTTATTCACCATCAAAACATTCCCTTGCCCATCTGTAATAAAAATTCCTACCTTTATGGTATCCATTATGCTTACTATTTCATCATAATACTCGGTCAGTAATTCCTGCTCATTCAGCTTTTTCACGCTATGCCTCCTTGTGTAAACTATTTCAATATATCTTCTCACAAGTTCTATGCCAATAACAGCGTAAAAAAAGAGCCGTTGAAAATTCAACG
>CAUEYG010000334.1 GCA_959021945.1 uncultured Eubacteriales bacterium
AATTTTCTGCTTCACATAGAGGGAGACGATACTCAGGTTTGATTTTATCCATCATAGAAAGGGCTGCCTTTACTGGAATCGGGTTGACTTCAATAAACATAGCGTCAATGAGCGGCTTCATAGCAAGCTGCATTTCCTTAGAAGTCTGAACATCCCCTTGTAAGTATTTGTGAATCATTTGGCTGGTTTCTGACGGAATGATGTTGGCCACTGTAGAGATAGCGCCGGAGCCTCCCACTGACAGCAGCGGTACGATCATATCGTCATTGCCGGAATAAAGGGCAAAGTCATCGGACACAGATCTGGCGATTTCCACAACCTGAGACATGTCACCGCTGGCTTCTTTGATTCCGCAGATGTTAGGATGC
The DNA here is from genome assembly GCA_959021945.1 of uncultured Eubacteriales bacterium. Classification (GTDB taxonomy): domain Bacteria; phylum Bacillota; class Clostridia; order Peptostreptococcales; family Anaerovoracaceae; genus Hominibacterium. The sequence continues at coordinate 369 of CAUEYG010000334.1, forward strand.
TGAGCCAGCTCCTTTACAGAAGAAGGACTTATGTTAACACCTGTCCTTCCGGCAACGGAATAGAGTATGATTGGAATACTCACAGAATCCGCAATTTTTTCGTAGTGTTTTATAAGTCCTTTTTGCGTACATTTATTATAATATGGGGTGACCATCAAAAGACCGTCAGCTCCTACTTTTTCCAGTTCACGGGCCATGTATATGGCGTGAGCTGTGTCGTTGCTTCCTGCGCCTGCAATAACAGGCACTCTTTTCTTTACTGTTTCAACAGTAAATTTTACAGTACTTATATGTTCTTCATCATTAAGTGTAGACGCTTCTCCGGTAGTTCCGCAGCTTACAATGGAATCAATGCCGGAAGAAACCTGCCAGTCTAAAAGACCAGCCAGCCGGGTATAATCCACTTGACCCTCTGAAAAAGGGGTGACAAGGGCTACGCCGGCACCTTTAAATAAGGTCACTTTGCCTCATCCTTTCACTTAATTATTATTTGATCAGTTCCTCTGCAATCTGTACTGCGTTTGTAGCAGCGCCTTTTCTGATATTGTCTGCCACTACCCACAGGTTGATGCCGTTGTCAACGGAAAAGTCTCTGCGGATGCGGCCTACATAAACTTCGTTATGGCCTGCTGCCTGGCGGGCCAGAGGATATACATTGTTCTTAGGATCATCCTGAACAATGATTCCCGGGGAATCAGCCAGCAGCTGTCTCACTTCATCAACATCAATTGGATTTTCGAATTCAATGTTAATGGATTCGCTGTGGGAATCAAAGACAGGGACCCGCACAGTAGTAGCTGTTACTTTAATGCTGTCGTCACCGAGGATTTTGTGGGTTTCGTTTATCATCTTCATTTCTTCTTTTGTATAGCCGTTGTCAAGGAATACATCGATATGGGGAAGACAATTTCCTGCAATGGGATGCGGATATGCCTCGCATTTGTCGTTGCCCTTCAGACCTTCGGAAAGATCGCTGATCCCTTTGACTCCTGAGCCGGATACAGCCTGATAAGTGGAATAAATAACGCGTTTAATTTTGTATTTGTCGTGCAGCGGCTTTAGTATAACCATGGCCTGAATGGTGGAGCAGTTGGGATTCGCTACAATTCCCTTGTTCCAGCTAAGATCATTGGAGTTGACTTCCGGAACCACCAGGGGAACTTCTTTATCCATTCTCCAGGCGCTGCTGTTGTCTACAACCGTTACGCCGTGCTGAGCTGCGATAGGTGCATATTTTTCACTGATTGACCCTCCGGCAGAAAATAAGGCGATATCAATGTCCTTGTCAAAGGAATGTTCATTCAGCTCTTCTACGACATAATCTTTGCCCTTAAATGTGACGGTTTTGCCTGCTGATTTGGAAGACGCCATCATGTATATATGTTCAAAAGGGAAGTCTCTTTCCTCCAATACCTTGAGGAACGTAGAGCCAACAACTCCCGTGGCGCCCACAATTGCGATGTTTGGTTTTTTGTTCATTTTATTTTTCCTCCTGAATTTATATGAAATATTCCTTAACTGAGTTTACTAAGACAGTATACCATTTCCTCATGTGTTTTGTAAAACCTTTCACATATTTTTATATGCTTTTATTAGGGTTTATGTTATAATATATCTTGTTTTTTTATGCTTTTTAGGAGGGAATTGCGGCATTGATATACGGGTATTGGGTGCCTTAGTATTATTCTATGCACAGCTTCCGGCATAGGATACAAGAAAGGGATAAAAATATGGCGGAGCAAAAGAGAAAGCCCGGCAGGCCGCCGGGTTCCAAAAAGAAAAATACGAGCAGTCAGGGGAAATCTGCCCGTTCTGGTGCAATGTCAAAAAAACAGATGCATCCAAAGGTAAAAGATGAGATCTGGGCTGTTATCATCATTGCCGCAGGGATCTTTTTGGCCATTGCCTTTCAGACCCATGCTGCGGGGGCCGCAGGGGAAGGGCTGTCGGAGTTTTTCAAAGGCTGCCTTGGTATGATCGCTTATGTATTTCCTTATTATTTAATCTTTTACGGGATACTCCTTTTTTCCAGAAAAACGATTCCTCTTGGGAGAAAATCCATTGTTCTTCTCTTTGTAATTTTGTTGACAGCATCTATCATTAACTCAGCAAGGTTTATTGACCCCCAAGTGTTGGACTTTAGCCTTGCAGGAGCAGGGGAGTATTATCGGGACGGCATTGATCTGGACAGCGGCGGTCTTTTTGGCATGTATACAGGAAGCCTTTTGGTGAAAGCTTTTGGCATTCCGGGGCTGTATCTTATTTCCTTTGTGGTCATCATTATCTGTCTTCTTTTGATTATTAATACGCCCATTTCCCGCTTCTTTGAAAAGGGAGCAGAAAAGCGGCGTGCCCGGAAAGAAGCTGAGCTGTTAGAAGATCTGGAAGAAGAGGAAAACTTTCATCAGCCGGAACTGATGCCTCAGGAAGTGATCCCAAAGGCACTGCCTGTCAAAGAAAAGAAAAAACGGATTCCTCTTTGGGAAAGGCTTGCTCAAGAGCAAAAGACAGGCCAGCATGAGGATACTTATGTGCCTGGGCAAATTTCTGATGGACAGCGCAATATTTTAGAATATATGAAAGCCGATGATCTGTTTGGAGAACCGGAATATAATCAGGGCTGTGAGCCCAGAGATTTTTCAGAGGATCCGGAAGACTTTCCGGATGAGCCGGAACATTACGGACTTGAGCCGGCAGCACCGGAACTGGAAGAACCGGACTTTGATCAAGGCCCGGAGATTGGTGTTTATGATCAGGAAAAACCTGCTGTTTTAAAGACTGCCAAAGAACCGGATAAAATGACCAACAGTCAGGCTGCAAATGCAGTTCTTGATCCTTCCGAAATTAACGATCAGCCGGCTCCGGTACCGGCATACAAATTTC
>CAUEYG010000335.1 GCA_959021945.1 uncultured Eubacteriales bacterium
CGAAACAGGCCGTAGATGAAATGCTGGAGCAGGTAAAAGAACGGATTGGAGAGTATATTTACAGCACTTGTGATGAAGATTTGGTTTCTGTTACAGCTAAAAAATTGATGGGACAGAATCTGACCATTTCCAGCGCCGAATCTTGCACCGGAGGTATGTTTGCTGCGGCCCTCACTGGGATTTCAGGAATTTCAAAGGTTTTTGACCGGGCGCTTGTAACCTACAGCAATAAAGCAAAGATGCAGGAGCTTGGAGTCAAACAGGAGACTCTGCAAGTTTACGGGGCTGTCAGTGAGGAAACTGCCAGAGAAATGGCAGAAGGCCTTCATCGGGTTAGCGGCAGTGATATTTGTATATCTGTAACAGGAGTTGCCGGACCAGAGGGGGGAAGCGAGGAAAAGCCGGTAGGTCTTGTTTATATCGGAGCCTTTTATCAGGGCAAGACTTTTTGTAAAAAAGTTCAGATGCGGAATGTAAGCAGAAACTGGAATCGGAATTATGCCATGTTGTCCATGCTGGATATGGTCAATAAATTAGTGGAGTAATTATCTTTTCATTGACCTGCGTTTAAATATGTGATACATTGTAAATGGAATTTATTTACAATTTTGGGGTGGTAAAATCTGCTTGACCTGACACCCAATTTAAGGTATGATTAGAGATGAGAACAAATGTTCACGTTGTTTTGGAGGTATAAAGGTGGCAACAACAAGTAAAAAGACGATTAGCAATCAGGAAGATAAAGAAAAAGCGCTGCAGGATGCCCTGCAGCAAATACAAAAGCAGTTTGGCAAGGGCGCAATTATGAAGCTGGGGGACGACAATGCCAGAATGGATATTGAAGCAATTTCCACCGGTTCTATGAGCCTGGACCTTGCTACAGGAATTGGCGGCGTGCCAAAGGGCAGGATTATCGAGGTCTTTGGACCGGAATCCTCTGGTAAAACGACGCTGACTTTACATATTGTAGCAGAGGCTCAGAAGGCAGGAGGCCGTGCAGCGTTTATTGATGCGGAGCATGCTTTAGATCCGGAATATGCCAAAAATTTAGGCGTTAATGTGGATGAGCTGTTGGTATCACAACCGGATACAGGAGAACAGGCTCTTGAAATCTGTGAAATGTTGGTACGAAGCGGTGCTTTGGATCTTGTAGTTGTAGACTCTGTGGCAGCTCTTGTTCCAAAGGTGGAAATTGAAGGCGAGATGGGAGATGCTCATGTAGGGCTGCAGGCCAGACTCATGTCACAGGCGCTCAGAAAATTAACCGGGTTTATTAACAAATCCAGGACGTCAGTTGTGTTTATTAACCAGTTGAGAGAAAAAGTGGGCGTTATGTTTGGCAGCCCGGAGACGACAACAGGTGGGCGGGCGCTGAAGTTTTACTCAACAATGCGTCTTGATGTGCGCAGAGTAGAAAGCATTAAATCAGGAGATGATTTCCTGGGAAACAGGACAAAGGTAAAGATTGTAAAGAACAAGGTGGCGCCTCCTTTTAAACAGGCTGAGTTTGATATTATGTACGGACAGGGGATTTCCAGGGAAGGGGATGTGCTGGACTGTGCTGTTGATGCAAAGGTAATTGAAAAAGCCGGGTCCTGGTATAGCTTTGAGGGAGACCGCATTGGGCAGGGGCGTGAAAACGTAAAGAACTATTTGATGGAGCACCCTGAGACCATGGAAAAGGTAGAATCCCTTCTTCGTGAAACGCTAAAAAAGAAACCGGATGAAGAAGATGCAGCTGTGGGAGAAGAGGAGCTGCAGGTTGATGAAGACGGCGTTATTATGGAATAAAAATAGGAAGACCTTAAAAGGACATGGATTCACAGGCATTGGACAGCAAACAACATGTTATTTGCTGCACGATGCCTTTTATCATTAAACTGGGGGCCTGGGGCCATATGGTACTTTTTCATCAGGAAAAGGTGCTGGAAAGGAAAATGGTGATTATTATGATTAGTAAAGAGATTTTAGAGATTAAAAAACAGTTTACACCGGAAAACTGTGCTATAACTCGTATGTGCGGCTGTTATGTGGATCACGAAAAGAACAGGAAATATGAAGTGAATCGTTCTTTTCTCAGCCTGCCAGAAGAGGAAGCCTTTAAATATTTTGAGATTTTTAAGCAGACTCTTACAGGAACCATTGGAAAAAAATTGATCAATATGGAGTTTCCTTTATCCCAGGAGGAAGAGGGAGGCACTCAAGAGTTTTTGTACAGACTGCGAAACAGTAAGCTGGAAGACGAAGCTCTTGTTGATGAATTTTACAATAAGATTATTGAGAACTTTGAATACGGAGAAAACTATTATATTATTTTAGTTCACGCTGTGTATGATGTGCCGGGCAGAAGTTCCGATGGTATTGAAATGTTTGATGCATCTGATAACATTTATGAGTATATTTTGTGTAGCATCTGTCCTGTAAAGCTGTCAAAAGCAGGGCTCAGCTATGATGCGGACCAAAACTCCATTGTAGGCCGCAGCAGAGACTGGGTGGTGGATTCGCCTGTAAAGGGATTTCTCTTTCCTGCTTTTCATGACCGGGCTGCAGATATTCACCAGACGTTGTATTTCACAAAAAAACCGGAAGAACTGCAGCCAAAGCTCATTGAAGAGCTGCTGGGAAGCGAGATTCCTCTGTCAGCGGAAAATCAGAAAGTTACCTTTAACGAGATCATTTCTGAATCCTTGGGAGAGGAATGTGACTTTGAAATGGTAAGATGTATTCATGACAACCTGCAGGAGATGATGGAAGAGAACCAGGAAGAACCGGAACCTTTAGAGCTTGATAAGTTTGATATGAAAAGGCTGCTGGAACAAAGCGGAGCATCAGGTGAGAAGTTGGAAAAAGTAGAAACCATCTTTGAACAGACGGCGGGCGAGAAGCGGCGTCTTATGGCTGCTAATGTTGCAGAAACAAAGAAATTCAGCATTGAAACCCCGGACGTTGTAATCAAGGTCAGTCCTGACCGGGCTGATCTTGTGGAAACAAGGGTGATTGATGATCGCAAATGCATTGTTATTGCCATCAATGACCATGTGGAAGTCAATGGGGTGGATATTGATATTCCCAGGGAAGAATGAAGGTGTTTATAAATTGGAGATTTAAGTTTAACAAAAAATAGAATCCATTTTGGATTCTATTTTTTGTTGGGAAAAAGTTCAGTAATTGTGACACCTAAAATTTCGGATAAGCCATATAATTCAATATCAGTTACAGTTCTTGACTTATCTTC
>CAUEYG010000336.1 GCA_959021945.1 uncultured Eubacteriales bacterium
GGTGCATCTGCTGCTAGAGCAGGCTGACCAGCAAATTCAGCAGTCCAATTACAAGCCCAATCAGCGCGCCCAGATTAACAATGGCATTTAGCTCCTTTTTCATAACCGATAAAATCAATTCTTCCAGCTTTGCCACATCCATTGCGTTGATTTTTTCTTCCACAATTTCCGTCACATTGATGCTGCCCATCATGTTTTCCATAGCGCTTTCTACACAGCTTCCATAGAGCCGATCTACCAGTAGTTCTATCTGCTGCTGTTCCAAGGGAAGGCTGCGGGTCAGATTTCCGACGGTCCCGGCTTCCAAACAAGCCAACTGGCCCGCCACAATAGGACGAATTTTGGCCTCGCCCTTTTCCGCTATATAAGTTTCAATTTCTTCCCCAATAGGACCGGCTACCGACTGAATCACCTGATCATTGAGCATCATGGCAAGCATGGTTCCCTGGACTTTTTCCTTAATGGCCTTAGTCCCTTCCTCTACAACAATTTCACTGATATTCATCTGGCTCAGAGCATCAACTGCCTTTTCTGTAAGAAGATCTTCCAGGCGCTGCCGCAATTGCGCCTGCTTTTCCTCGGAAAGGAAATCAGAAACAGCCTGCCCAACTGAGACAATGCTCTCCTTGGCCTTTTCAAAGCCATCCCAAAGTTCTTTTGTAATAGATTCTTTTATGGACTGGGCCGGCAGCGCTTTTGCCAGGTCTTCTTTTGTAAGAAGTACGTCGCTGACAGCATTTCCAATGGCTGTAGCCAGCTCATCTTTTCGTTTTGGAATCAACCCCGGTGTAAAGGGCAGCCTATGGTTTCCGATTTTTACCGGATGGTGGGGTTTAAAGAGCATTTTCACTGCAATATAGTTGGTAAAGTAACCGATTAACGCCCCAATAAGGGGTCCTGCAATCAGCTTGAATATATCCATTTTGGTCCGGTTCCTTTCTTAGTCAATTCCATTGAGCTCCTGGTAGAGGGATTTGGCGTAACTGTCTGTCATACCGCATATAAAATCCGTTACCAGCAGCAGCCGCAAATACAGCTTTTCCGAGTCATCTTTGCCTTTGGCATAAATATGATAGATGCCTTTATAATTATCGGAAATCAGCGCCATAAGCTTTTGCTGCACTTCATTCTGCAGGTGAGGCGTATCATAGCAGACAGCTGCATCTACAAATTTATCCAGCAAAAAACCAAGGATGGTTTCCGCTGCGATTTCCAGTTTGAGAATCGGTTTTGTGGAAAAGGCGTAGTCAAAGGCAATGGTTCCCAAAGTTTCCATCATAGGCTCTGCAAACGTTCCGGCAAAAAGATCTTTTTTATAGGTTCCTTCCATAATCGACTCATAATTATGGGTAAAGCCATAAGTGGCTGCAGCGATGAAGCGCCCTTGCAGATAAATAATCCAATTTTGAACTGCGTTGAGCTCCGGCGAGGAAAGATTTCTTTGAAGTGCCCGCTCATACCGCTTTTCCAGATTTGCTATCATGCTGTCGTAGTCTTCGTTTCCGCCTTCAGGCCTGCGCTTCTTCAGCTCCCAAACAAGCTTTTCATATGAAATACATCCTTTTTTATAAGCATCTTCAATATCCGCTGTTTTATAGGCAATATCATCGGCAGCTTCCAGAATAAAAGTGAGAGGATGGCGGCATCCCTTGGTTCCTAAGTTTTTTTGCAGATCCAGGAAAACCTCTTGCTCCGCCCAGTAATAGCCCATCTTTTTATCTTTGATGTTTCCGCTCCTTTTGTCGATTTCAAGAGAAGAAACCGGATATTTCATGATGGTTCCTAAAAGGGCTTTTGTTAAATTCATCCCATGTTCATCTACGAGGAAATGAAGCTTGGTCACAAGACGGAGAGCCTGGGTATTGCCCTCAAAATGGTAAAAATCCTGCCGCATCTGGGGGCTCAAAACCCGACTTACCGGCTGTCCCTGAAACTCCAGCTTGTCCAGATTTTCTTTAAACCACCAGCGAATGGCAGTTTCTCCAAAATGCCCAAAGGGAGGATTCCCAATGTCATGGAGCAGCCCGGCGCACTGGAGAATATCACAGACATGAGCTTTGTATTCGGGCAGAAAGGTTTTATCCTCAATGGTTCTGAGAATGCTCTCTGAAATATTTTGTCCCAGAGATTTTCCAAAGGAAGAGACTTCTAGGGAGTGAGTCAGCCTGGTTCGTATAAAATCGCTTTTGTCCAAGGGGAAAACCTGGGTCTTATCTTGCAGCCGCCGAAAGGATGCGCTGTTGATGATTCTATGGTAGTCTTTTTCAAATTCTGTCCGCAAGTCTTTGCTGACGGTTGATGCACGGTAACTGCGAATCCGGTCAGAACATAATAATTGTTTCCAATTCATAGGGCTACGCCTTACTTGGAATCCGGTCAGCGATTTTGCCTGTAAAGTCAGCAAAATTCATAGTCTGAAGGATAACCTTTCCCGGTCCTGTTAATTTTGTCAGGAAAAGGCCTTCTCCGCCAAATAAAATATTTCCCATTCCCTTTACTGTTTCTACCTCATAGCTTACGGTAGAGGAAAAGGCTGCTACATTGCCGGAGTCTACTTTCAGCACTTCTCCCGGCTTTAACTCCTTTTGCACCATATCGCCGTCAATCTCCAAAAAGGCTTTTCCCTTTCCTTCTAATCTTTGGAGAATAAAACCTTCTCCACCAAAGAATCCGGCGCTGAATTTTTTCGTAAATACGGTTTCCAATTGCACCGAATCCTCAGCGCAGAGAAAAGCGCCTTTCTGTATGATAATTCCGTTGCTGCCTGTTACATCTACCGGAACTACGCTGCCAGGAACTGTTGCAGCAAAGGCAATGACAGCATTATCTTTCAGAGCGCTGTAATGGGCCATGAACATAGATTCTCCTGCAAACATTCTGCCAATGCCCTTTAACACGCCTCCTCTGGCGTTGGTAGACATTTCAATTCCATCACTCTGCCAGGACATTCCTCCAGACTGGGTAAAAACGGTCTCTCCCTGGTTCATCTGAATTTCTACTGCCGGAATGGTATTTCCGATTATTTTATAATTCATTGTTGTCTCCTTTCCTATATGCGGCAACCATTTCACTACAATTATGATACAGATTCCGACAGTATGTGTCAATGGAGACTTTTTCATGAAAGTTTTTTCGCAAGCTCTTGTGATGAAAAAAGAGATATGATAATATTTATATAATAATAATTTTTGAAAAGGAGACTGCACAAATGGTTCCTTCTATCTC
>CAUEYG010000337.1 GCA_959021945.1 uncultured Eubacteriales bacterium
GCCCGTGACAAATAGCGTTGCTTTGGATACGCTACATACATGTCCCTTTGGCAGAGCTCCGGGTCCGCCAGGTAAAAGGTGGGATAGTCCTTAAAATGGCTGTGTCTGATTGTACTCTCTGTCATGAGAGAAATCCCTGCACCGGCTAAAGTCAGGCCATAACTGGTCATGGTCTGTTCTACCGTTATCGAATGCATTGGTTCAAAGGCATATCTCTGAAATAGCTGGCTCATCATGTGCCCGATGTGCTGTTCATTTCTCAGCAGCACAAAAGGTTCCTTGCAAAAACGTTTAAAATCCACGCAGGTGCCCTGTCCGCTATCCTGCCACTGGCGGATCTCTCCTAATAAAATAGTTTCAACTGGTATCTGAAAGGCAGCCAATTCCCGGTTTATCTCCCACTGAGGCGGGACGCACACCAGAACCTGTTCAGAGAAAAGACTTTCGTAACAGCACCTTGGGTCCATATTCCAGGAAGGCGCTACAAACAGATCAAGATCCCGCTGGAGGGCGCGCTGTGTCAGGTCCGGCAAGTTGCCGTCAATCACCGAAACTTCAATGTCCGGATACAACCTAAAAAATTCTGCTATTGCTCTTGGGAGATAACTGATGTTAAAAAAGCTGGCGCCTCCGATAACAAGAGAACCCCATTTCAAATCTTTTAAATCAGACAGCCGATCTTCCAGTTCCTTATCCAAATCAAGCTGTCGTTTGCTGTACTCAAGGTAAATTTGACCCGCCTCTGTAAAACATAAAGGTTTCTTTGAGCGATCAAATATGGGCATAGCCAAATGTTCTTCTATTTTTTTTACATAAGCGCTGAGAGCAGGCTGAGAAATGCCTAGTTTTTCAGCTGCTTTGGATATGCTGCCTTCCCTGCTGATCTCCAATATGTAGTTAAGGCCTTGTTGATTTTGCATGAAAAGCACTTCTCCTTATAACCATTTCCTTATGCGCTCATAAGTTTATTCTTATTCCATGGGTATTCTACAAAGCTTGTGTGAAGAGTATGTGAAAATCGACAAAATATGCAGCCAAAAAGGCTATAATACATTCGATAAAAAAGGAGTGTTATACAAAATGTATCAATCAATTATAGAGGCAATCGCTTCACACGCCTATACACAGCCCAGCAAATTATGTCTTGCTGACCTTCACCAGGAAGCAACTTATATGGAAGTTTGGCAGCGTGTATTAGGCTTGTCCCAACATCTGTCAGACTTAGGAGTAAAGGCAGGTGATTGTGTCGTTGTCCAGTGCAATCAAAGTGTAGATTATATGGTCTGCGAACTGGCAATCCAATTATTAAAAGGTGTTTTTGTTCCTGTGGAAAAAAATTCAGCTGCTGATGGGACAGAGGAAATTATTCGAAATGTAGATGCCAAGCTTTATATTGGCAAGGCTCCTCTTGATTCTTCTCTTGCCTATTTTTCCATTGATGAGGCATCAAAATTTTCCTGCCAGGCGCCTCCTGAGCTTTCTGCAGTTTCCTTTCCTCAAAGAGAGGATACTTCCGAAATTTTATTTTCAACAGGAACTACGGGAAAATCTAAGGGCATCGAACTTTCTCACGGAAATGATATCGCTCTTGCAGAAAACGTTATGTATGGAGTGGAGATGAAACCGGATAATGTGGAATTAATCCCCATGCCTCTCAGTCATTCTCACGGTTTGAGACGAACCTATGGCAATATGCTCAACGGCAGTTCGGCAGTATTTATTGATGGGGTTACACTGCTTCAAAAGGTCTTTGCTATGATTGAGAAATATCATGTTACCTCTATGGATCTTTCACCCAGCAGCCTTTCTATTATTTTTAAGCTATCAAAAGATCGGCTGGGCGATTATGCAGAGCAAATGGACTACATTCAGTTGGGTTCTGCTCCGCTTTCTGAGGAGGATAAGCTGCATTTGTCCAAATTGCTGCCTCATACAAGGCTTTATAACTTTTATGGAAGCACAGAGGCCGGCTGCTCTTGCCTGCTGGATTTTAATTCTATGTCAGGAAAACCCGGCTGCATTGGAAAACCGGCAAGAAATGCTGAATTCATTGTAGTAGACCAGGACAGAAACCTTATTTCGTCTTCCAAAGCCAACCCGGGCTTTCTGGCCAGTTCCGGCTCTATTAATATGAAAGGATACTGGAACGCGCCGGAATTAACGGCTGATACCATGGAAAACGGTTATATCTACACAAAGGATCTGGGTTATATTGATGAGGACGGTTTGATCTATATGCTGGGCCGCAAGGATGATGTGATCAATTATGGCGGTATTAAAATTGCCCCGGAGGAGATCGAAAGTATTGTGATCAAACATCCGGTAATCAAAGACTGCGCTTGTGTTCCTGTAAAGGATGATCTTACCGGACAGGCTCCAAAGCTGTTTATTTCTTTGTACAATGCAGACCATTATGACCGCAAAGACTTCAAACATTTTTTGGTTGAAAATTTAGACGGCAGCAAACAGCCCAAATATATTGAAATTATTGAAGAAATCCCTCGTACCTTTAACGGGAAAATCCAAAGGAACAAGCTGGCTGCCAGCTCATAAAAATTTAAAGGCCGGTATTTTAGAGAGCTTCTCTCAAAATACCGGCTATTTTTCGCTCATTTCTATCTTTATACAAGACCCATTGAATCTGGCACAAGCTTTACTCTTGAAGTTCTTTAATCAATGCGAGCATAGCATCTACAGAATTGAAGTTTTCCGGAACTAAATGTTCCACTGTGATTTCAATATCAAACTCATCGTTTAATTCGCCTACCAGGGCTACAATATCTAAGGACTCTAATTCTCCATCATCAATTAAGGTTGTACAGTTTTCAAAGTCCACATCTTCCCTCAGGTTTGTCAAAATTCCCATTAACGTATCTTTCATTTGTTCTACCTCCTACTTCATTTACAGAATTTCTTTCAGAATATACTTTACCGGCTCTGGGCCCTCCGGCACATAGCCTGGTTTCATGGGCATCCACTTTTCTCCCAATTGCATTATTATAGCAATATACTGTTGAAAAATCAAAAAAAACATAAAAAAATCACATAAACAAGATATAATGAACGTATCATTTTATTTTGATAAGGAGTTATTATGAAAAAAGTATTATCTTTAGTACTCGTTACGGCACTGTTTTTTACAACCGTCTTAACTGTGCCCCCTTCCCTTACCTATGCGGCGGCTTCGTCATCAGA
>CAUEYG010000338.1 GCA_959021945.1 uncultured Eubacteriales bacterium
TCACCCTTTCCAAGGATTTGAATTCCATTTCCCAGCCGGAAATCAAAGGGTTGGCCAGGGTGCCAGTCAGCGGCATTTGCCTTGGCCTTATCCAGGGAGCCTGGGCTCACATCTGCCATAATGACCTTGGGGGAAATCCCCTTTTCCCACAGAGAAAGCGGTAAAAAACCATGGTCGGTACCAATATCGGCCATGGTTTCATTTTGTTCAATTTGGTCTGCCAGAACCTGCAGTCTGTCTGTCAACTTGATCATTTTATTCCAGATAATCCTTTAATTTCTTACTTCTGCTGGGATGACGCAGTTTTCGGAGCGCCTTTGCCTCAATTTGTCTGATGCGCTCTCTCGTTACATCAAAACGTTTTCCTACTTCCTCTAAGGTGCGGGCGCGTCCATCTTCCAGGCCAAAACGAAGCTTTAGTACTTTTTGCTCCCGTTCTGTCAAAGTATCCAGCACTTCAACCAATTGCTCTTTTAACATGGAAAAAGCAGCTGCTTCTGCTGGAGCAGGAACATCTTCATCCGGAATAAAGTCTCCCAAATGGCTGTCCTCCTCTTCTCCAATAGGAGTCTCTAAGGAAACCGGCTCCTGGGCGATCTTTAAAATTTCACGCACTTTTTCTTCAGAAATGCCCATTTCCTCAGCGATTTCTTCCGGCGTAGCTTCTCTTCCTTTTTCTTGAATCAGCTGGCGCGATACACGGATTAATTTATTGATGGTTTCAACCATATGAACGGGAATTCGAATCGTTCTCGCCTGGTCTGCAATCGACCTTGTAATCGCCTGTCTAATCCACCATGTGGCATAGGTACTGAACTTGTACCCCTTTTTCCAATCAAATTTATCTACAGCTTTGATCAGACCCAGGTTGCCCTCTTGAATCAGATCTAAAAACAGCATGCCGCGGCCTACATATTTTTTTGCAATGCTCACCACCAAACGGAGGTTGGCTTCACATAGCTTTTGCTTCGCAGCTTCATCTCCTGCTTCCATTTTCTTTGCCAGTTCAATTTCTTCCTGGGCTGTCAGCAGAGGAACTTTACCGATTTCTTTCAAATACATTCTCACCGGATCATCTACTGCAATTCCCTTTGGAATGGTCGCCTCCAGATCAATTTCTTTGGCATCTCCGCTTTCCGCAATCGCTGCTTCTACGTCAGGGTCTTCCACTTCTTCATCTTCCAGTTCACTGAGTTCCAGATCATCCGGCTCCACTTCAGAAACAACTGCGATTCCCCTGGAAATAAGCTGCTCGTACATATCATCCATATCATCTTTGTCAAGCTCAATATTCCCAAGGTGATCGGAAATTTCGGTATATGTGAGAGAACCTTTCCCTACCGCTTTGGCGGTCAGTTCTTCAATCAACTGTTTTTTATCTTTTACTTGTTCCTGCAAATTTTCCTGCTGCGCTTCTTTTTTTGCCATTTGTATGTCTACCCCCTACCGTTTTTTATCATCTTCTGGATATTCATCAGTTCTTGTGTTAACTCTGCAATGATCTCCTGATTGTCTTCTTCATCTGCTATGGAAAGCTGCATAATCAACGCATTCTCCCGATCGGTCAGTTCCTTCATTTCGATCATATGAATACAGTCGGAAAAAATCTGTTCCTCTTTATGAGCCAGCCGTACATTTTCCATAATATCCTGGAGCACAGCTGCTTCATCAGCTTCTAATGAATCTGCTAATCTGCGGATGTCAATCTCTTCATTTTCCTCGTAGATGTCCTGTATCCCTTTAAAAATAGTTTGTCCCCCTGCTGTTGTAAAGGCTGTTTTTTCATAAGGAAGGATCTTAGGATAATAATTGCTGCTCTGCAATATTAATTTAATCATATTTTTTTCCAGTCTGGTGATATCTTCCGGCGCTTTGAAAGCTCCTTTTCGGTGAACCGTCGGTCCTTGGGGAGCCTTTTTCTCACTATTATTACCAATTGTTTCAAGTCTTATAGCGCCTTCGGAAATTTTTGTTTCTTCTGCCAGTTTTTTTATGTAAATGTCAGCTTCTACCGGACTGAGAGCTCTCAAAACCTGAGCCGCTCTTTTCAAAAAATCAACTCGTCCTTCTGTGGAATTGAGATCATGCTGTTTTCTAAGCAAGGACAGTTTGTAATCCGCATACGGAAGAGCCTGATCAATCAACTTTAAAAAGGCCTCTTTTCCATTTTTTTTCACGAACTCATCAGGATCTTTTCCGTCGGACACATGGAGCACTTTTACTTTACAGTGCTCCCCATGTAAAATATCAAGGCCTCGAAGAGCAGCGTTAACCCCTGCTTCATCAGCATCATAAGATAAAATAACATTTTCTGTATATCGTTTTAAAAGTCTGGCCTGGTTTTCCGTTAAAGCTGTTCCCAGGGATGCGGAAACGTTTCGAATACCGCTTTGATATAAAGAAATCACATCCATATAGCCTTCTACTAAGATAGCGCGATCTTCTTTATGAATCTCCTGTCTGGTAAGATTTAAACCATAAAGGTTGTTTTTCTTTAAAAATACGCTTGACTCTTGTGAGTTAAGGTATTTTGGATTTCCATCTCCAATAATTCTCCCGCCAAACCCGATTACCTTACCGCTTGTATTTAGAATTGGGAACATGACGCGGTTACGAAACTTATCATAATATTTACCCTTAGACTGAGAAATCAATCCTAACTCCAGCAATTTTTCTTTTTTAAAGCCGAGATTTGTCAAATATTGAAAGAGACTGTCCCATTTTTCATCTGCATAACCAATTCCAAATTTATTGAGTGTTTCCGGCGTAATTTCTCGTTTTTTCATATATTCATATCCCGGATTGTTCTTTTGACGAAATGCTTTAAAAAAGAATTTCGCTGCCTCCCGGTTAATGGTATATGCTTCCTCTTTATTGCTGTTTTTGCCAAATCCTTTTTGTATGGCAATGCCATATTCATCAGCCAATTTTTCCATGGCCTGTACGAAGTCGAGCTGATAATACTGCTCGACAAAAGCCAGTACGTCGCCGGTAGCGCCGCATCCAAAGCAAGTATAGATCTGTTTTGTTTCTGACACAACAAAAGAAGGTGTTTTTTCATTGTGAAAGGGACATCTGCCTTTGTAGTTGCTCCCGGCTTTTTTCAGGGAAACAACCCGTCCAATCACATCGACAATATTACACCTGCTTTTTATTTCATCAACTGTACGATTACCTATGCCCACT
>CAUEYG010000339.1 GCA_959021945.1 uncultured Eubacteriales bacterium
TACGGCAATATAAGCCTGCATGCCTTTCATTTGGGCCAGCTGGTATTCGTTCATAAATGCAATTTGATCCTCTGTGCAGCCCAGCATGATTTCGCGACTGATGGATGAATCGCGGATTTCTGCGTAAGGCAGCCCTCCACAGGCATAAACTTCTTTTATAATCTGGCGAACAAGGGGTTTGCAGCATTCACCTTCATAGCTAATAAGTACTTTTTCTCCCTTTTTTATATTACAGGAATAATTGACAAGCAGGTCTGCTAATTTTTTAATTCTTGTATCCATAATGAAATCTCCTTACTATACAAAATGTTATCATACCAATCATTGGAATTATTATACCCGAAACTGCTGAATTTTAAAAGGGGAGGCAGAGGCATCGTATTTGCTTGCCGTTTTTTTCTTGGTAGAGTAAAATAGGGTTACAAGGAGTGAGAAAATGCGACATATTTTTGTGATAAATCCACTGGCAGGAAAAAAAGGGGGAAATGCAAAGCTGGCAGCGGAGATACGTGATGCAGGGGAAAAATTGAAGGTTGAGACTATGGTTTATGAGACTGTAGCTCCGGGAGATGGCGAATCATTTGTGAGGCAAACCTGCCTTTTAAAGCCAAAAGAAGAGGGAATCCGTTTTTATGCTTGTGGGGGAGATGGAGCCTTGAATGAAGTTGCCAATGGAGCCTTTGGGTTTGAAAACGTGGAAGTAGGGTGCGTACCCTTGGGTACGGGAAATGATTATGTGCGGAATTATGCTTCCCCTCAGGCTTTTTTTAATATTGAATCCCAGATTTTGGGGAGGGCTGTGAATAGTGATTTGATTCGTTACAACATAGAGCTTAACGGTAAAACCATGGAAGCCCGATATTGCGTGAATATGTTTAACATTGGTTTTGATTGTAATGTAGTAGATCAGACCAGCAGGGTGAAAAAATGGCCTTTTGTAAAGGGTTCTTTTGCGTATTTGCTGTCTGTTGCTATTATTTTAATTAAAAAGAAGGGTGCAAATTTAAAAATTTGTTATGAAAATGGGGATGTTTTTGATGGGAGGCTATTACTGATTGCTGTGGCAAACGGCTGCTTTTGCGGAGGCGGAGTTAAAGGCATACCGCGCGCTATTTTAAATGATGGATTGATGGACATTAGTCTGATCCGAGATGTGCCGAGACGAACTTTTGCTCGTATGTTTCCCAAATATGCAAAAGGGACTCATCTTGAGGAAAAAATGCTGCAGGGGCTTGTAGATTATCGTCAGAACAAAATCCTTACTATTACAGCCAATGGAGGAGCTATGCGTCTGTGTACGGATGGTGAAATTACTGATGCAGACCGTGTTTCGTTTCAAATCGTTCCAAAGGGAATACGCTTTTCTGTTCCTGAGGGAATCTGATGATTGGCTTTTGGCGCCCTTTGGGAAATAAGGAGGTCGGGTGCTAAGGACAAAATCTGTTTTTCCTCTTGCGCAGGCCTTATGAATCCGCTATACTATAGAGGTGTATTTTGGAGAGTTGTCAGAGCGATCAATGGTGCAGCACTGGAAATGGATTTTTCTTTTGGCCTGATTGTCCGCAAGGAAACGAGTAATTTCAACGGTTTCTCCAAATCGAAAAACTAAATATTTGTTAGTTCTGTCCTAAAGTTCTGCCCAAAAATTTCAGAAAGGGAAAAAGTCTGAAATTGTGAAAGGGTTGAAAAAAGTGGCAGAAAGATACGTGGAGATGTACCGAAGTGGTCATAACGGGGCTGACTCGAAATCAGTTAGCCGGGTTTTCCGGCACGTGGGTTCGAATCCCACCATCTCCGCCAAAGCCGGAAATTTCAAAGATCGCCGGCTTTTTTCTTTGTTATGAAAGGGTTGCCATTTGCTTTCGAAATCACTATCTCCCGGAATTTAAACTTATAGTTATAAAGGTATCTGAGAAGTTGCGGAAAGATGTTTTATTTTAACCTGTTAATAAGTGGCAAACTTGCGAAGCATCTGGCAGATGTGGAAAGGCAGGCACAGGAAATGAACAATATCGTGAACATGGCAGAAGAGTTTGTGAATATCCATTTTTGTATGTTGGTATGGTAAATTTAAAGAGGTGAAAAAATATGTACAGATGCGCAATTGAAAATTTACGAAAATGGAAAAATATGGATGATGAAAGAATTCGGTAAACAGGAATATAAAAATACCGTTTACATGATGATGGCGAAAAGGTAATTCCATTTTATGTCATTTAGAAAAACAAAATAGAAACTATATAATGGCGGAATCTTTGGTTTCGTCATTTATGTTTTATAAATAAGTTTACAAAGTGACTCTATAGGGATATTGATTATATCACAAGAACAATATACGATTCTTCATTGGTTGGTACTTCTGGTGATGTATCACAAACTGCGTTTACCGATACCGATAATGAAAAGGGGCATGGAGTGTCTAAGAGAACACTTTCTAATCGATCTTGAAGAATATGATGCTGTTGTCGGATATAGAGCAGATGATTCTTATTTTTCATTTGCAAGAGCATTTCTCGGAAATGAAATTTTACTGCAGCAGCTTAGCTATGCTATGAAGCTTGGAAAACTAGGGGAACAGTTTGTGTTAAAATCACAGAAAGCGTTTGAAGAAATTCACTTTCTTTCTTATGAAATGGCAGATTTAAAACTGTATCCTACTTTACATGAAGCTGCAGATTGGCATTGGCACAAACGCTAGGGTGTCGAGTTGAAGATTTAGATATTGAAGCTATGGGTCATAAACTACATATCCATAAAAGTAAACGTCACAATGCTTGGATATCTGAATTGAATGGTTGGGCAAATAGATACCATAAGATTGATGAAAGCGAATAAAAGTTTTTAGATTACATACATTCGCTGAGAATCGTTTGCCGCAGAGTGCGGTAGATCCTTATTTTGGTATTTGTTTGCCATAAAAATGTTCGTTGAACAGGTCGAACATAAGTGCTGGAAGTATGTGCTGTTTCCTATTGGTTAACTTTTTGGAGGGAAGTTAAATTTTGCTCCATTGTTTTTTGAACTTCGCTTTTTTATACTATATGTCAGGAGGTAGAAGATAGTGAAAGAAATCAATCTTGGCCGCATCATAGTTGAAAATCGCCATAAGCGTGGGATCACGCAGGAAGAATTAGCCGCATATATGGGAGTGTCTAAAGCTGCCGTTTCAAAATGGGAAACAGGA
>CAUEYG010000340.1 GCA_959021945.1 uncultured Eubacteriales bacterium
ACAAGGATTGACGATGATTCAAAATTCTGTGAGAATTGCGGAGTATTGGTTGAACCGGATGATTTGGAAGCTGAGTCCAAACAAGATGCGCCTGAAAAGGCCTGGGGCAGTGCTGAGGAGGAGCAGCGGGAAACAGAGCTGCAGGATCTTAACCAATTGATGGAGATGGATGAAGGGCAAACGCCCATAAGGCCCAATGAAAGAACGATGGTTTTTTCAAAGTCAAAATTTATCCCTGACGTTGAAAAAGAAGAACTTCCTCGAGAAGAAGAACCGGAAGAAGAGGCATCCTTTGGCCTTCCAGATGAGGAAGTGG
Organism: uncultured Eubacteriales bacterium; assembly: GCA_959021945.1. Taxonomy (GTDB): domain Bacteria; phylum Bacillota; class Clostridia; order Peptostreptococcales; family Anaerovoracaceae; genus Hominibacterium. Next base: position 317 of record CAUEYG010000340.1, read on the forward strand.
AAAAGATGTCGGCACTGATTTCCGATAAAGAAAAAGATTTTCCTATTGAAGCAGTGAGAGCAGCCTTATCAGAGGCGGGAATCCAACAACCCCCGGAGGCAGAAGACCTGGCGGAAGAAGACCTGAAGGAGGAAGAACCGGAGGCAGAGCCGATGGAGGAACTCCCGGAGGAATACTTGGAAGAGGAACCGCAGGAAGAAGAGCTTCCAACAGAGATGCTGCAGCAAGAACCGCTTCAAGAAGATACACAGGAAGAAGCGTCTCCGGCAGAAGAAGAGTTCCAGGAAGAAGAAATAGAAGAGGTTGAAAACGCTGCAGAGACTGAAGGGGCTGCAGAAGAGAGGCCTCTGTTTTGTATGGCATGCGGGAGAAGGCTTCCAACAGGCGCTGCATTCTGTGATGCCTGCGGGACTCCTACAGGTCAAGTTGCCCCTGCTGCCATTCATAAAATAAGAGCGGGTCAAAGCAAGGCTGTCAGTCTGCTCAGAAGCTTTTTCCAAAAGCCTGCAGAGACGATTGAGAAAGCAGCCGGCAGCGACACATTTTTGTCAGGAATTGCTATTTATTTAGGAAAAGATCTTATTTTAGCCATTCTGGCCGCAGTCTTTATGAAAACCATTTCTCAGCCCCTTGGTATTTTCGGAGGATGGCTTGTGAATGGAAATGCCTTTTTATTTGGGGCAAAGATTTTTCTCTGTGCCATTGTACTGGACGCATTATGGCTGGGAATCCTCTTTGGAGCCGGATTTTTATTCCGAGCAGGCCATGATATCAAAACTCTGACAGGCGCATGCGGAACAGCAAATCTGCTTACCGGACTTGTTTTAATTGTAGCCATGGTTGTTACAGCCTTTGTGCCGTCAGTGGCCCTGTGCGCTGCAATGATAGCTGGAGCAGTCTTTCTCCTTGTCATGGGAAAGGCCGCCGGCTCTGCTATGAAAATAGAAGAAAATATGCTGGTCTATGTTATGTCCGCAGTTTCCGCCTGTTATTTGATCCTTCTTTTCGCCTTATTCAAGCTGATGGCGTGAGCTTCCTCCTGAACCGGACCGATGCCGGGGCGCAGGAAGCAGCCGGCTTGCAGCCGGACAGCAAGAGAGACGGAGTAAAAGGCAAAGATATGCTTGCAATTCAACGCTAAATGGTGTATCGTAAGTACAGATAAAGATTGCTTGCCCTACATACTGTAGGAACAATAGAAAAGGGGTGACAGAGCTATGGTGGAAAGTATCGCGGCTGCAAGTATGGTTTATAGTCAGGTACAGACACAGCAGGCGGTCAGCGTGTCTCTATTAAAGGATACGATGGACAACCAGTCGGCGCAAACAGCACAGCTGCTTCGAAATCTGGAAGCTGCAATGACAGGTCTGGGCCAGAATATTGATCTACTTGCTTAAAAAAGTGTGCCAGCGGCACACTTTTTTCGTACTGGGAAAGGTTTTGCCTCTTACGTCGGTGCGATACAGTATTGGTGAAAACAACAGATAAAAAAGGATTTGGAAGGAGTTCCTATGAAAAAGAAATTTGCAGCTGTTTTGCTGTCCATTGCAGCCCTGGCCCTTGTTGCCTGCGGAGGCGGAGAGGCTGACTTAAAGGCTGCCGCAGAAGATTATAACAAGCTTTTAGAAGGGGACGACAGCACTTATTACTATGAAGCTGATGTTACAGAAGAGTTCCCAGAGGATGAAGCGGACCCGGAACAGAGCATCATGGCGGAAGCTCGGGATGGAAAAGGAAAGCACATTATTTTAAGCGGTGTTGATGAGTTGGATACAAGGGACATAGAAACAGAAGACGCCTACTACTATGTCTATGACCCTGACAAAGAGTACACAAAAGAACCCAAGGAAGATCTGGAAGAAGATATGGAGCTGCAGTATGCCGGCACATCGGAAATGGAACTGGACGGCAAGACCTATTCCTATTATGAATTCCAGGATGAATATGAAATGGAAGGGATTTCCGAAGACGGTGAAAACACCATGATGGATACTTACCTTTATAAAAAGCGCTACCTGCTGGATGAAAAGGCTAACCTGTACGCTATCGTATACCTTCAGGAGATGGAAGGAAAAGATGGCGATGAAAACCAGCTGATTTACAAGAAAGTAGAGCGCATTACAAAACTGGAAGAGGGAAAGGTTCCGGATGGTATCTTTGACATTCCGAAAGGCTACAAGAATGTCACCCAGGAAGAAAGCGATGAGTTGGACGAAGGTATGATACTGGATGAGGATATAACGGAGGAAGAATAATCATGGATGGAAGAGTAAAAGAGATTATTGACCGCAGCAGCAAAATCGTATTTTTTGGCGGGGCCGGTGTTTCTACGGAAAGCAATATTCCAGACTTTCGTTCAGAAAGCGGCTTGTACAGCGCAGTTTCCCAATATGGGCAGTCTCCCGAGACGATGCTGTCTCATTCCTTTTTTAAAAACCATATGGAAACCTTTTACGATTACTACAAGAATAATTTGATCTACCAGAAGGCCCGGCCCAACAAGGCCCATCTGGCTCTGGCAGAGTTGGAAAAACAAGGAAAATTAACAGGTGTCGTAACACAAAATATTGACGGACTGCACCAGTTAGCAGGCAGCAAACAGGTTTATGAACTGCACGGGTCTGTTCTGCGAAATTACTGCATGGACTGCGGCGCTTTTTACGATTTGGATTATATTATGGAGCCCGGACACTGCGATGGATATATCCCGAAATGTGAAAAATGCGGCGGAGTGGTAAAGCCGGATGTGGTCCTCTATGAAGAGGCGCTGGCTGAAGGGATTATTAATGGCGCGGTAAATGCCATCAGTAAGGCGGATACCCTGATTGTAGGCGGAACCTCCCTGGTGGTCT
>CAUEYG010000341.1 GCA_959021945.1 uncultured Eubacteriales bacterium
TGCAATGATTCCTTCCTTGCGGCAACGCCGCTTTAAAATGCCGGAATCATTATACTGCGCAAGCTGCGTCGCCGCGCAATTCAATGGACGCTTCCTCTCGGCAACGCCGCTCAAAACACATGCGTCCATTATACCACAAGTCTCGACTCTTGGCGGCTTTGCCGCACTGTAACTTGTGGTGCAATGATTCCTTCCTTGCGGCAACGCCGCTTTAAAATGCCGGAATCATTATACCACGCCGTCAGCTTTCTTGTTAAGCTTTTTTACAGGGAAAACCTATGAAGCAGTCTATAGAATTAGATTAGGATGCCATAAGAAAAAACAGGCATGGCGAATTATGTATTGTATTCTATCTAAAAGGAGCGTATGATAATAGTAAATACTATTGATTATATGCACGGTTTACGAAAGGACTGCTATGGATAAAAAACAATTGCGAGACACCTTCCTGCACTCTCTGCAGCAAATATACGATATGGAACTGGTGGCTCCGTTGATGGAATTTTGTCAGGGGGAGATGCGGGTTCTCCTTTACCTGGATTCCCATAAAACATGCGACATCTATCCCTCTGACCTGAGCGAGTCTCTGTTTGTTACAAGACAGCGCATTACCACCATCCTTTCCGCACTGAGAAAAAAGGGTTACATCACCATGGAAACCGCTGAATCTGACCGGCGGCGTATGAAGATAACCCTCAGCCGGACCGGCCAACACTATGTTTTAAAAAAGCGCAGCTTTGCAGAGCATTACTTTGACTTGCTAGTTGAAAGTCTGGGGGAAGAAAATATGATGGAATTCAACCGCCTTGTTCAGTTAACAGCAACGAAAATGGAGGGCCTTATCAAATGAGTTATGTGGTTTTTAAAGATGTTTGCAAATATTATCATATGGGAGATCAGACCATTGCCGCCTCTGATCATGTATCCTTTGAGATTCAGCAGGGGGAATTCTGCATTATCGTGGGTCCCAGCGGTGCAGGAAAAACGACAGTGCTCAATATTCTGGGCGGAATGGATTCCTGTGATGAAGGACTGGTACTGCTAGATGGCCGGCAAGTAAGCGGCATGGACGAGAAAGCCCTCACCGGCTATCGCCGCCATGATGTAGGTTTTGTGTTTCAATTTTACAACCTGGTACAGAACTTAACTGCTCTTGAAAATGTTGAGCTGGCTTCGGAAATCTGCAAAGCGCCCCTTGATCCGGCAGAGGCATTACAGTCTGTAGGCCTGGCAGAGCGGATGGATAATTTTCCCGCCCAGCTGTCAGGAGGGGAACAGCAGCGAGTGGCCATTGCCCGCGCCCTGGCCAAAAATCCTAAGATCCTGCTCTGTGACGAACCTACGGGAGCCTTGGATTATAACACAGGAAAGACGATTTTAAAACTACTGCAAAATTGCTGCCGCAGCATGAATAAAACCGTAATCGTAGTCACCCATAATCTGGCTCTGACTCCTATGGCGGACCGAATCATTCAAATCCACAGCGGCCGCGTGGCCTCTGTGGAGGAAAACAAAAATCCTCTCCCTGTAGAAGAAATTGAGTGGTGAGACTATGAAAAAAATGTACACCCGAACCATTGTAAGGGAAATCAAGCAAAGCCTTGGAAGGTTTGCTGCCATTATCGCTATCGTTGCTCTGGGCGTAGGTTTTTTGGTTGGAATCCTTTCCTCTACGCCGGATATGAAAGCTTCTGCTGACCAATACTATAGCAAAAATGTCATGTCTGATTTTGATATCAAAGGAACTATGGGTCTGACAGAGGATGATATCAGTGCGCTTAGGCAAGTATCTCAGACAGACAAGATTATGCCCGCTTATGTAACAGACGCCCTTATGTCTTCAACGGACAGCGAACTGCTGACAGGCCGAATCTATGGTCTAGATCTGGACAGCCAGACTGTCAATAAACTGACCCTTGTGAAAGGCCGTTTGCCTGATGCCTCAGATGAGTGCGTCATCGAAAGCCCCAACGCCAGCATGGCCCAGCTTACGGTGGGCGATACACTGACGCTTTCCAAGGACAATGATAATCTGCAGGATACTTATACCCAAAGAAGGTTTAAAATTGTAGGCATTGTAGATTCCCCCTATTATTTTTGCAGTGCCAAAGAACCTTCTTCTGTGGGCAACGGCCGTGTAGGCGCTGTTTTATACACAAAAGAACAAGCCTATAAGCTGGAAACCTACACCGATCTCTTTGTAACGATAAAAGCTCCTGCAGCCGCTTTTTCAGAGGAATATGACAGTCAGATTGAGCAAATTACAAAAGAAATAGAAGCTGTGGCAGACACTCGTTCTCAGGCTCGCTATCAGGAAATAAAAGACGAAGCTGAGAAAAAGATCAACAAGGCAAAAAGAAAACTTGAAACAGAAAAAGAGAAAACCCAAAGAGAACTCCGCAAAGCGCAGCAGGAGCTGGAGGATGGGCAAAAGGAGCTTGCCCATGGTGAATCTCAGTTAAATGAGGCAAAAGCTCAGCTCAAGACAGGGAAAAAACAGCTTAAAGATGCAAAAAAACAGCTAGCGTCAGGCAAATCCCAATTAAAAGCCGGCCGAAAAAAACTAAATGCTAGTAAAGCAAAGTTAGACAAAGGCAAAGATGCTGTTGAACAGGCGAAAGCTGCTCAAAGCGCCGGCATGACCCTTTCCCAGGAGGTTCTGGCCCAGATCGAATCTTATGAGAAAGGATTAGCTGCCTGGAAGCAAGGCACGAAAAAGCTGGACAAAGAAGAAAAAAAACTAGCGAAAGCCCAAAATCAGATAAGGGCCAATGAAAAAAAATTAATAAAAGCCCAAAAGGAAATCACTGCTAACGAGAAAAAGCTGGATACAGCCCGCGCCCAATTAAAGTCCGGACAGGAAGATTATGAAGAGGGGAAAAAAACGGCTGATGCTGAATTTACAAAGGCAGAAAAAAAGATAGAAAAGTCCCAAGACAAAATAGATGATATCCAAGAGCCTGAGTGGTATATCTTGGACAGAAATTCCAATGTAAGCTATGCAAGATATCAAGTAGATGTGGAAAAAGTGGCTGCTGTAGCCACAGTATTTCCTGTATTCTTCTTTTTAGTGGCTGCTCTGGTTTCCCTGACTACCATGACCCGAATGGTGGAAGAGGAGCGAATCCAAATAGGTACATTAAAAGCCCTGGGATACCGCCGGGGA
>CAUEYG010000342.1 GCA_959021945.1 uncultured Eubacteriales bacterium
GGACTCATATGGCAGATGTTCATGAGCTGCTTGATACTTGGATTGCCAATGTCAAATACCTGTAGATAAACCTGTAGTTGAAAACCCGCTGATTACTTCAAACAATAACTGTAAAAACGTATATTCAGGCTCCAGCATGCACACTGCAAAAGTACTGATAAAAATCACTCCAATAGCCAAAGTAAATACAAGAAATGCTTTTGTCACTACTGTATCAGGAATGCGGCGTTTAAATGCCCCGCAGTGTTTATTAAAAATAATGCTGTGTATTTTGCGCAGCAAGACAAAAAAAGTAGTTGTCTTTATTCCGCCTCCGGTAGAGCCGGGAGAAGCGCCGATAAACATGAGCAACATTAAAAGCAAAAGGCCGGCCTGGGTCATACTGCCCATCGAAACGCTGGCAAATCCTGCTGTCCTGGCTGAAACACTCTGAAAAAAGGCATCCAGCCAAGTAAAGCTTTTGCCCTCTGTGATTTTTAAAAAAACAGTTCCCCCTGCCAGTAAGACTGCCGTTGAAAGCAGCACAACCTTGGTTTGTAAGGTCCACTGTCTTGGCTTTTTCCGCGATACCAATTCGCTTACTACAAAAAAACCCAATCCTCCAAAGATAATAAGACCGCTGGTCACGAGGCAAAGCCACGTGTTTCCACCGTAATTTACAAGGCTGGTATAGTTGCCCAAAATGTCAAAGCCTGCATTATTAAATGCTGCTACAGAATGAAAGGCACTGATACCCGCTGCCCTTGCAGGAGAAAAATCCTGAGAAAAGGTAAGATAGCTAAAAACTGCGCCTACCAATTCAAAAGCGACTGTCATGTACAAAACTGCCTTTACAACGCCCATTAGCCCCTTTCCTGAAGATAAGTTAAAGCCTTCTTTCAGAAGGCGCTGTTTCCCAATTCCTAATTTTCCGCCTGCACTTAAAATAGCAATTACCCCAATGGAAGTAATTCCCAAACCGCCGATTTGGATGAGCATGGCCAAAACCACTTGTCCAAAAGCCGAAAACTGAGTGCCCGGATCAATACATACCAGGCCTGTGACGCATACTGCGCTAGTAGAGGTAAACAGGCTGTCCACAAAGGAAATGCCCGATTCTGTGGCTGATGACACAGGCAACATCAAAAGCCCTGTTCCCACCAGTATGACACACAAAAACCCCAGGACTATCATGCGCCGTGGTTTTATCCTTTTTGATTTCATATCCCCTACCACCTTTCTGTCAAACAGCATTATACCATATTGTTGCATTAGCACAAGAAAAAGATGCCCTTTTTTCTAAATCTGTGAAAAAAGAACATCTCTTGTCAATTACCTTTATTTTGGAATACGAATCTTATCTAAAATGCCGCTCAGCTTTGCCATAGTAATCCCGTAATTTGTAATAGGGACGCCTGCCGCCTCAGCCCTGGCTATGCGGGAAAGAACGTGCCTGCGGTTAAACATACATGCGCCGCAGTGAATAATCAAGTCATAATCCTCTAAGTTATCCGGATATTGATTCCCTGAAGCAAGATCAACCTGCAGCTCCTCTCCATATCGCTTGCGCAGCATCCGGGGGATCTTTACCCTTCCGATATCTTCCTCAAGAGGCGCATGGGTACACGCCTCTGCAATCAGCACACGGGATTCCCCAGTTAAATGATCAATGGTGTCAGCTCCTGCAAGGAACATATTAATATCCCCTTTATATGCTGCAAAGAGCACGGAAAAAGAAGTCAGCTGGCTTTTCTTTGGCTTTTGGTCATATACACCGGCAAAACACTGAGAATCTGTAATAATCAGGGATGGGGCACTCTTCATCTTCTTTAAGCTTTCGGAAAAAGCATCCGCAGTGGTGCAGACTGTAGTACAGCCATTGTCCAAAAGCTCCCGGATGGTCTGCACCTGGGGCAAAATCAGCCGCCCTTTGGGCGCTTGTATGTCCTGGGGCATTACCAGCATTACCAAATCGCCTGCCTTCACCATATCTCCCAGAATTCTCTGTCTTTGAAAGTCCTCAGGAACAGCCCCTTCTATGGCCTTTTTCACAGCATCCAGCCCTTCCCTGCGCAGAGCGCTCACTAAAATTGGCTGTGTACCCAAAGCCTCTCCTACAGCTTTCAGGAGGAGATGGTTATCCTCTCTGGTATCAGACTTTCCTATGATTGCAATGACAGGGACGCCTTCTGCTTCCAGTTTCTGAGCCCATCTTTCTTCCTGGTCAAAGTCATGGTCAGCAAAAATGATAATTGCAACATCGGTTTTTTCAATGACTTCCTTTGTTTTTTCTACTCGAAGGGCCCCAAGCTCCCCTTCATCATCAAACCCGGCTGTGTCAATAAAAACGACTGGGCCTACAGGATGCAGCTCCATGGATTTGAAAACCGGATCCGTCGTTGTCCCCGGTTTGTCTGAAACAACGGAAATATTCTGCCCTGTCAGGGCGTTGACTAAGGATGATTTACCGCTATTCCTCTTTCCAAAAATGCTGATATGGAGTCTATTTGCTCTGGGGGTATCGTTTAAACTCATTTTTTCCTCCTGCTTTTACAGACGGAAATCCCGTCGGCCTTCATGAATATCACCTAAATGCTCCCGCACCACTTCTTTGACCTTTTCATTTGGGATCATTTCAAGTCTCTTTTGGATGATGGCTTCTCCTTTTGCCTTTGTCTCAGGTGAAGCATAGTCTTCCAAATATTCTTTTAAGGTCATCAGCGCGTTTGGCTGACAAATATTTGCAATCTGTCCGCTCTTCACTAAACTCATAAAACGGTCTCCTGTACGGCCTTCTCTGTAACAGGCAGTACAGAAACTTGGCACGTGACCTTCTTCAATGAGCCAGTCCACTACCTGGTTTAGGGTCCTTGTATCGCTGACATCAAACTGGGCAGAGTTGTCTTCTTCCGGCTCTTCCTCCACGTATCCGCCTACACTGGTCCTGCTGCCGCCGCTGAGCTGGGAAACGCCCAAATGAAGGGCTGCCGCGCGCATTTCCTGGCTTTCTCTTGTAGACATGATGATGCCTGTATATGGCACAGCGATGCGAAGCACTGCAATAATCCGCTTAAAGATATCATCAGGAACACCGTTGTCAAATTCGTCCGGATCAATATCATCAGCAGTCCGTACCCTTGGTACGCTAATGGTGTGCGGGCCGCATCCAAACG
>CAUEYG010000343.1 GCA_959021945.1 uncultured Eubacteriales bacterium
AAAGTGTTCACTGGCAAACATCTTTCCGGTCCTGGCATATCCTGACTGAATCTCATCAAAGATCAGCAAAATGCCATGGGATTTTAGTAATTTACTCAGCTCGTCCACATATTTTTTTGGCGGAACCACATAGCCGCCCTCTCCCATGACCGGTTCCATAATAACTGCAGCCACATCATCGGGAGCAATGAGATAGTCTAATGTCCACCGAAGCTCTCTGAGACATTCCAGCTCACACTTTTCACAAGTGGTATTATATGGACACCGGAAACAGTTTGGATATGGAGTAAAGTACACAGAAGGGAGCAAAGGTTCCTGATGTTTTCTGTATTTGGAGTTTGAACCTGTAATTGATGTAGCTCCCAAGCTTCTCCCGTGAAAAGAGCCGCGCATAGCAATGATCCCGGGCCGGCCCGTATAATTTCTGGCCAGCTTGATTGCCCCATCATTGGCTTCTGAACCTCCATTGCTAAAAAAGATCGTATTAATATCTCCCGGAAGTTTTTCAGAAAGCCGTTTTGCCAGCTCCAGTGTAGTGGGATAATTGACCAGATTAAAAGATGCTGTTGTCAGCTTGTCAATCTGGTCTTGGGCCGCCTTTTTAATTTTCGGGTGACTGTGGCCAAAGGCGTTGACTGCAATTCCTTGAACAAAATCCAGATAGGTGTCCCCATTCACATCTGTCACATACATGCCTTCGCCTTTTTCGATAACCAGGTCCGTTGCTTTTGCCAGCGCAGGACTCAGATATTGCTTGTAATCATTAAATTCCATTTTACATTCTCCTTTTCTTTCATCGAGATCTCTTTTACGCGCTTGCCTATCTTATGTGCAACTACTATGCCATTTATCATCACGGCTTGATATAAAACCAAATATCAAATTTTGTTAAAATGCTGAAAGATTGTTATTTTTCAAACATGCGGGTCCTCTTTTTCTTAAAATTATTTTTAAAAAATTCAAATTTTTTCACAAATTTTAATTGCTGTTTTTCAAAATAAGGCATCATTCGATGCAGTTATACATCGTCATTAAGGACAAAAGATGCTGTTTCACATCATCCTCCTTAAACCCCGTAATAGGTCTTAAGGCAAATCGTAAGAATTGGCAGAGTCAGCATGGAGCAAACCGTTGAATAAGTAACTCCTTCTGCTGCAGCCTTTGCGTTTTGACCTTCATCCTCTGCCAGGGATACAAGCATAACCATGCTGGGAAGCCCTGCCACATACACCATAATGATTTTTACATACTGGTAAAGGGGCAGCCAGTTTACCGCAAGAAAGGTCAGGGCGGGCCAAATAACCAGACTTACAAAAGTTACCAGCGCTAATTTTTTATTTTTAATAATTTGGCTAAATTGACTGGATCCCATCTGCACCCCCAGCACCACCATGGACACAGGAATCGTAATATCTCCCAGCGGCTCCATAATCTCCTTGGCAAAAGGCGGCAGCTCTACGTGGAGCAACAGCAGTACCAACCCGATTGCCGCTGCCACAGAGCAGGGATTGCACAGGGCTTTCAAGGATTGTTTCCAATGCCGCTTTTCCTTTTTTCCTCCCATATTGATCTGAAGGAGCCCTACCGTATACATGTAAATATTCATTACTAAATTACTTAAAACCATAAAAAACAAGCCCTGACTGCCAAAGATCCCTTTTGCCAGAGGAAATCCCATAAAGCCGGAATTCTGCGTGGTGATCATCATGTTATAGACGCCAGAGTCCACCTTTGGCACGCCGATCCATTTTAAAAAAGCTGAGGCTACAAAGATCCCAGCAAGGAAAAAAACGGCAGTTCCAATGAGCATTTGGGCCACTGCCCGGAGCATACTGTCAGTAACCTGATTGCTGGTAATGGATGTAATTAACATACAGGGGCACGCAATATTAATCATTAGCTTTGTCAAATGTTCTGTAGATGCAGTCGTCAGAAACTTGACCTTATAGGCAAAAAATCCCACGGCTGTAAAGGTAAAAATAATTAGAATTTCATATAAGATGAGTGTAATCAATCTTTTCTCCTTTCCTTCTGTGTGTTTGAAACGTTTGTTTTAGGTTTACTTACATAATATAGAGCAATTTTTATGCCATTTGTTTTTTAGGCACAAAAAAAGCAGGCTTTGAAATACAGTAACACTGTATCGTTTCAAAACCTGCTGCAGTTTGGCACCGTTATCCTTGTTTTCAATTATATTGCACAGTCTCAAATATGGTATTTGTTCATTTTCCGAACAATGGTAGACTGATCCATTTTTAGCGCTGATGCCATTTTGCGGCTTGTCTTATATTTTTCTTTGGCATTGATCAGGATTTGCTTTTCATAATCTTCCAGCATCTGGGACAGCCCTTTTTCCTGGGCGCTGTCATCCTGAATGTCAGTCCGCAGCCACGGAATATCATCCAGCTGAAAATATTCGTTATTGCTGAGAACCACCATGTTCTCCAAGGTATTTCGGAGTTCCCGGACATTGCCTTTCCATGTATGCATTTCTAGCTCTTTCATAACTTCAAAGCTCAGCTTTTTTTCCTGTCCATACTGCCGATTAAACTTTTTTAGGAAGCTCAAAGCCAGAGGGGCAATTTCGTCAGTTCGTTCTTTTAAATCAGGAACTTTTATATTAATGACATTCAGTCGGTAAAACAAATCATCCCGAAAGGTATTTTCCTTTACCATATTCTCAAGATTTTTATTTGTTGCAGCAATCACTCGCACATCAACCGGAATCTCCTGGCTGCTGCCTAAGCGGGTAATTGTACGGTTTTCCAGCACCCGCAATAGCTTTACCTGAAGGTTAAGACTCATTTCTCCAATTTCATCTAAAAACAGGGTTCCCCCGCTGCAGTTTTCGATAATGCCCTTTTTTCCACCCTTAATCCCTCCTGTAAAGCTGCCGTCTTCATAGCCAAAAAGTTCTGATTCCAAAAGGTTTTCAGGCACTGCTCCACAGTTAATTGTGATAAAGGGTTTGTCGTTTCTCAGCCGGTTCTTTTTATGTAAATGGCGGGCGATTAGCTCTTTTCCCACTCCGGAATCACCTGTAATCAACACAGTGGTGTCAAAAGAAGCGATCTTTTCTGCCGTAGCATAGATCTTTTGCATCTTTTGATTTTTGACCACAATACCATCT
>CAUEYG010000344.1 GCA_959021945.1 uncultured Eubacteriales bacterium
AATATTCACACGGACCTGAACCGTGCGCGTCTGCCAGTTCCGCCATATCCGCTCAACATGTCTTTTCTGACTTGCAGTACTTAGTATACACAATAATGAACTGCATTGCAAGAGGATTTTATGAGTTTTTTATTTTTATGATAAGGTTTCACAAGCAAAAGCCACACCTGCGTCTAGCCGGGGCCTTATACAAAAAGAGCAGGTATTTCACCTGCTCCTAAGTAAAGTCATTCACTTAAAAATTCTTCAATTACCTTACGCACATCGTTGCCGTCTGCAAGGCCTTTGACCTTTTTCATAACAGCACCCATGAGCTTGCCCATATTTTGCTTACCACCTTCAATTCCCATATCAACTGCCGTAGCCTGTACGACTTCTTTAATCTTAGCGGTATCCATCTGCTCAGGAAGGTAGTTCATCAGAATTTCAATTTCTGCCTTATAGTCATCAGCTAAGTCCGTTCTCCCAGCTTTTTCAAAATCAGAGAGGGCATCTTTTCTCATCTTAACTTGTTTTGATAAAATCTCGATAATCCCTTCATCATCCATTTCCTGCCTGTGATCAACTTCATATTGTTTGATCGCAGCACGAGCAAAACTTATTGTATTTTTTCTGACTTCATCCTTCGCTTTCATAGCTTCCTTGAAGTCAGCCATCAGTTGTTCTTTTAAGGTCAATTCTCAAACACCTCGAATCTATACTGCAATAAGCCTAATATTTCTTAGCCTTTTTTCTTGCAGCCTCAGACTTCTTCTTTCTTTTTACACTTGGCTTTTCATAGTGTTCTCTTTTTCTGAGTTCTGACATAACGCCATCTCTCGCGCAAGAACGCTTGAATCTTTTCAGAGCGCTTTCCAAGCTTTCGTTTTCTCTAACAATTACCTGTGCCATATTCCGTTTCACCTCCTGACGTGTACTGAAATCACATAGATGCTATGGAACGGTCTTATCTATAACAGTGGTATTATACTATTCTTTGTACAAATATGCAAGTTGTTTTTCGTACAAATCCCTTTATAGCCATTACTTTTCACTTATTTTCTCTTCTCATATGAAACTGCTTTGTTTCCCATCAGCCCGGAGGCCAGGTCAGTTTGCGTTTTCCTAATAGATGGAAATGAAGATGCTTTACAGTCTGAACGCCATCCTCTCCGCAGTTATTTACAAGACGGTATCCATTGACAAGTCCTAATTCTGCTGCAAGCTCTTTGACTTTTGTCATGATATATCCCAGCAGCTCCAGATCCTCCGCTTCAACTGTGTCCAATGATTCAATATGTTTTTTGGGAATAATCAATACATGTACCGGAGCCTGGGGTTCTAAGTCATGAAAGCATAAAATTTTATCATCTTCATAGACAACTTTTGATGGTATCTCTTTGCCGGCTATTTTACAGAAAATACAATCAGCCATATTACGTTTCCTCCTCTTTGTTTTACTTTTCGCACAGGGTCTGCCTTACTAGTCAGCAGTATGAAAACAGGCTGCCCTGCATCTTTTATATAACAGTATAACAGAGTTTTTGTTTTCTTTCAAATCTCTAACTTTTATAACAAGCTGCCTTTCATTCCATCCAGATAAGGTTCCTCCAACTTTACCATTTCAAAAGAATTGAGCAGCAGATTGCTTTCTCCTTTTTCAGAAGAAAGATAAACCCTGATGTAGTTGTCCGTATAGCCTGTCAGGCACGCGAAATCCTCTAAATACTCTTCCACCAGTACCCGTCTCACCGTTCCTTTATTCCTTAGGAAAAATTGATGTGCGGCCCTCTTTCCTGCGTCCATGAGAGCTTGACTCCGGGCTTTTTTTATAGGGGCAGAAATTTGCCCTTCCATTAATGCCGCCTTTGTCATAGGCCTTTGTGAATATTTAAAAGCGTGTACTTTGCCAAACTTCACTTCATCAATCAGGCTCATGCTGTCTTGAAAATCGGACTCTGTTTCCCCTGGAAATCCGGCGATCAAATCCGTAGTAATTCCATAATTAGGATCAAAGGCCTTCAGCGTATCTACAATATCCAGATAATCCCGCCTGCTGTAAGGGCGATTCATAGCTTTCAAAATGCCATCGCTGCCGCTCTGAGCTGAAAGGTGCAGGTGTGGGCACAATTTTTCATATTGAAGCAAGCCTTTCACATATTCTGCATTTACAACTGCCGGCTCTAAAGAGCTGAGCCGTATTCGAAAATCCCCTTCCAGAGCATTGAGCCTTTTCATAATGGATTCAATTCCCGCATCATCTCCTTCCAAAGAAGAAAAGCCATCCTCTGTCCCATAAAGGGCTGTATTGATACCTGTAAGAACCAGTTCTTTGTAGCCTTGTCCCAACAGTCCCTGCGCCTCTTCCATGACATCCCCGATAGCCCGACTTCTCACTCTGCCTCTGGCATAAGGAATGACACAATAAGAACAAAAACGATTGCATCCTTCCTGAATCTTGATGTAGGCCCTGGTTCGACATTCCGTGGCTGTCACAGTACCCATCTCATCGTAAGTCTTTATCTCATCATAAGAAAGAACATGTACCTGCGGTCTTCCTTCCTCTAAAAATTCTTCAATATAATCTACTAACCGATTCTTTTCATTAGTACCGGTAACAATATTAACACCCTCAACAGCCTTTACCTCTTCCGGCTTAACCTGAGCGTAACATCCTGTTACTGCCACAATGCTCTCTGGATTCAGCTTTTTCATCTTGCGAATATATTGGCGCGACTTTCGGTCCGCCAACCCGGTAACCGTACAAGTGTTGATCACATAAATATCGGCAAAGTCAGTCTCTCCAACAATATCATATCCCCTGTCTTTAAATTTCAGGCACAGGGCCTCTGTCTCGTACTGATTTACTTTGCAGCCTAACGTGTGGAATGCAACTTTCATAAAACAATTCCTCTCCCCTTTCTTTGCCCATAAGCCACAGATGAAACTTATAGCTCTTTTATTATATTTCAACTGTTTCAAAAGTAAAGCGATTTCTCAATTACACCTTGAATCCAATAATATTTCCTGATTTTTCACATACAATTTAAAGATCAATCTTATACAGCAGATACGGGGATTACCCGTTCACAAGGAGGTTTCCCTTGAAAGGAAAGACATTTAAAATACTTGGTGCTATTTTGTC
>CAUEYG010000345.1 GCA_959021945.1 uncultured Eubacteriales bacterium
TCTCTTTCCTTCAAAATTGTGCTCACTGAGAGACCTTAAAGATGCTGTATCGTTTTTATCATTTTCTCCTACCAGATCGCGGAACACACGAGCCAGTCTGGAACGGAAGAGAGGCTTACTGATAAAGGCATCTGCACCTGCTGCCCTGGCTTCCAGTTCAATATCCGACCAGTCATAAGCAGAAAAAATAATAATCGGCACATCAGGCCCCACTTGTTTGCGAATTTCCTTTGTCGTAGCAACGCCATCCATGCCCGGCATTTTCCAGTCCAAAATAACTGCAAAGAAATCGCTTCCTGCTTCATGGGCTTGTACAACTTGTTCTACTGCCTCTTCTCCGGTTAGTACCCATTGGCTCTTCATTCCCAATCCGTTTAAAATACTGCAAGTGCTTTCACAGCAGCTTTGCTCATCATCTGCCACCAAAACAGGCAAATCAATAAATTCGTCGCAGGACAAGTCCTCTGAATCCTGCAGCTTCAAATAAATGGTCACAGTAAAACGGGATCCCTTTCCATAGGTGCTTTCCACTTTTATGTCTCCATCCATCATTCTGACTACATTGCGTGTAATGGCCATGCCCAATCCTGTTCCCTGGATGTTGTTTACATGACTGTCTTCAGCCCGCACAAATGGTTCAAAGAGATGTTCCACAAAGTCCGGTTTCATACCAATGCCGTTGTCCTCAAAGACAAATTCGTAGCATCCAATGCCTATCCGGTTGGTCGCTTTTTCTGAAATAGAAAGGTTAATGTTGCCGCCGTCTGGAGTATATTTAATTGCATTGCTCATAAGGTTGACAAAGGCTTGCTGTATCCTCAAACTGTCCCCGATCACTTTCTCATGTTCCAGATTTTTAATGTTAACCATGAGCTGATGATATTTCTCTTCAATGGCAGGCCGAACCATGGAAAGCAGATTATCGATCAGATCAGACAGATTAAACTCCTCTTCTGAAAGATCCACCTTTCCTGATTCAATTTTACTCATGTCTAAAACCTCATTGATGAGCGACAAAAGGTGTTTGCTGGAAACAGTTATTTTATTCAAACAGTTCATAACCCTCTCGCTGTCATCCAGATGCGTTCCCGCTATGGCTGTCATACCAATAATTGCGTTCATTGGTGTCCGAATATCATGACTCATGCGGGACAGGAAGTCTGATTTTGCCTGGTTGGCTCGGTTTGCCGCTTCATAGGCATCCTGAAGCGCAATCTTTGTTTGATATTCCTGTTCGCGAATTGCTGTAATATCCTTTTCATAGCACAGTCCCAAAATATCATCAGACAGTTCAGCCTGTGTCAGCAGAATGATCTTTTGCATAAAAGTTTCTTTTGCGCCGGGTGCGCTTTGGGCTTTATATTCCACTGTAATGACTTTCTTTCCTGCTCTGAAAGAGTCCAGCATTGCGGCGCAATTGCCAGCTGCAGCATAAGCGTCTTTTGTATCTTCCGTAACATATCGGGTTTTCCACTTTGTACAAAATTCCTCATAAGAGCATGGAGCTTCAAAATCCAAAAGGGGTAAAAGGGATACTGTCTTTCCACCTATTTTTTGGATAATATCATGTTCAATCAAATCTTTTGACACATTGATTTGATAAGTAACTACTGCCTCAGACAAGATGGCCTGTCGATACTGTTCTTCGCTCTGCAGGGAAAGCTTTAGCTCTGCGTTAGACTCCAGCAGCTGCTGTGACAGTTCAGCCTCTTTGGCCTTTTCTTCTGAGATGTTTTTTACATACCACATGACCCGAGCATTATCGGAATCATAAAACTGCATTGGCACAATTTCGGAACGGACCCATCGATATTCTCCCGCTACCAGACGCTGGTAAGTAAACTCCGCGTACTGAGCTCCGTCATCAAAGATCTC
Organism: uncultured Eubacteriales bacterium; assembly: GCA_959021945.1. Lineage (GTDB taxonomy): Bacteria > Bacillota > Clostridia > Peptostreptococcales > Anaerovoracaceae > Hominibacterium. The sequence continues at coordinate 1,876 of CAUEYG010000345.1, forward strand.
CTTCAGGTGCTCAGGCAGCATAATACTGCAAAAAGTTTCCCGATATTCAGGAGCTACTCTGCTGGATGCGAATTCCAATATTGCCTGGCGAAAATTCATCTCATACTGCCGCGCCTCTGAATACTCTTCTCCCGCCACTTTAATAGTAGCCATGCTGTTTTTATTCAGATCAATACAGCCGATTCGATAATAAGCATCGCGCAGCAGTTCCAAAGAAGTGTCCTTTAACTCCCGTTCTTTCTTTTCATCATCAATATCCTGAAACACCAAGATAAAGTGATGGGGCTGATTATCCTGATCTAAATCAGATAAAATTGCCTGCAACCTGCACCAACGCACTCCATTTCCGAAGATACGGCGGTATTCCATAGAAACACTGCGATTTTTCATACTCAAGTGAGACACAATATAGTTTCTCTCAAACTTCCTCAAGAGGACGTCTCTATCATCAGGCACAACAAATTGCTGAGCATAATCGTAAATTGCTTTAGAGCAGCACCCCTCCTGGTCAATATACTGTTTCATATGAGGCAGTTGTTTTAATGCTTTGTAGGTATCTGTATGCATATCACAATAATAGTTTGCTGAATACATTGCCCCCAGGGCATCGATCATTCGCGAGTATTCGGTTTCTGTCTTCTTTGATAATGTAATATCTTCTACGATTCCTACTACGATACTTGCTGCGCCACTTTTATCATGTTCAATACAGGACATACTGTTGCGCACCCAAATATCGGTATTGAGCACTTGAAAATCGCACTTTGCAAAAGGCTCTCCCCTGTCCACGGCAAAATACATCTCACAAAAATCAGCTCTTGTATTTTCATCAATATGGGCTGCAGCAAAGCTATGAGGCATATTATCATAATGGGTTTTCCAACCGTAACGTTTTGCCATATATTCAGGGATATCAATGCTCTTGGTCCTGGGCGAATAGCTATAATCACATATGGCAGTATCTTTCATGGCCAAATAAACCAGCTCACTGTCTCTCAAATTTTTCTCTTTTTGTACCATATATTCGTTCAGCAGTCTTTCGTACTGTTCTTTCCCATATTGCTCAGGAAACAGTTCACTTTCCTCCAAAGCTTCATAAGGCATGGAGTTATGAATATGTACGGTCTTTAATACACCATTGATACGTTTGAAAATAAAGGTACATCTCTGATGCATATTCAGCAGTACTTTTGAGCCCTTCCTGGACTGCAGATCGCTTCGTGCCTCACACAAATAACAGTCC
>CAUEYG010000346.1 GCA_959021945.1 uncultured Eubacteriales bacterium
CCATATATACAAGCTGCAGCTTTCCCTTCATATCCTTTTCTCTCAGCAAGTACTGGATAAATTCCAAGTTGTCGCCTTGGGCCAGAAGGCTGGCTGAATCAGATTCTCTATGATGAATTTGCTCCACTGGGTAAAAATGCTTGCCTTCAAGAGCCGTTTCTATAATCCCTCTGTATTCCCTTCTGCTTTCTTCCAAAATTGCTGGAAGCGAAAAAATCAAACTCATTTTTTCTTGCCTTTCCTTTTCTTATTCCCCAATAGCACTGGTATCAATTCTTCTTTTCCCGCTTTTTCAAGCGCAGCTTTGACTATTTTTTGATTTTCAGGTTTGTGAAAGTGAATCAGCGCCCTCTGCATTTTCTTTTCTTCCAAATCCTTAGCCACATGGACCGGCTCTTTTGTAAAAGGGTCCTGCTCCGTATAATAAATGCAGGTAGACAGGGTTCCCGGCGTTGGATAAAAATCCTGTACTTGATCGGGAATAAAATGGTTTTCCTTTAAAAACAGCGCTAGCTCTATGGCGTCATTTAAGGTGCTGCCCGGGTGGGAAGAGATCAAATAGGGGATTAAATATTGCTTTAACCCTAAGGTTTCGTTAATAGCCTTATACTTCTTGGAAAAGGCTTCAAAGACTGCCTTGTCCGGTTTTCTCATGTGGCGCAAAACCTTTTCTGAAATGTGTTCCGGCGCTACCTTCAGCGTTCCGCTGATATGGTACTTGCATAAATCCCATAAAAAGTGATCGTCTTTATCCGCCATTACATAATCATAACGAATCCCTGATCGGATAAACACTTTTTTAATGCCGGGGAGCGCTCTGATTTGACCCAGCAGCTGCCGGTATTCCGTGTGATCCACTTCCATTTGGGAACACGGCTTTGGGTACAAACAGTCTTTATTTTTGCACACTCCTGCTTTCAGCTGCTTTTTGCAGGCTGGCATCCGAAAGTTAGCCGTAGGTCCTCCCACATCGTGAATATATCCTTTAAAATCAGGCTTTTGGCTCAAAGCCTTTGCCTCGTTTACTAAAGATTCAACACTCCTGCTTCGCAGCTCTCTGCCCTGGTGAAAAGTCAAAGCACAAAAGCTGCAACCTCCAAAGCAGCCTCTGCTGCTGATCAGGCTGAATTTTACTTCCTTTAAGGCCGGTACGCCCCCTTCCCTTTCGTAAACAGGGTGGTACTCACCTTCATAGGGCAATTCATAAATCCGGTCCAGCTCTTCCCGTTCCAAAGGCGGCTGGGGCGGATTTTGGATGACGCATTGATCTTGGCCGTAGGGCTCCATGAGGCGTTTTCCAGTAATGGCATCATTGTTCCGATATTGGAGAGCAAAGCTGTCGCCATAGCGGCTTTTTTTCTCCTGAATCTCAGTAAAAGACGGAAGTACTACCGTGTCCTCATCTGCATCAGACAGAAGGCCGCGGACGCAGGTACCCCCAATCCAGCCAATGTCCTTAGCTTCAATTCCGCTGTCCAGGGCCTCTGCAATTTCAACGATGGCTTTTTCGCCCATCCCATATATTAGAATATCTGCTCTGGCGTCTAAAAGGATGGAACGCCTTACTTTGTTTTCCCAGTAATCGTAATGACCCAGTCTGCGCAGACTGGCTTCCAGACCTCCAATAATAATAGGAACATCTTTGTAAGCTTCCCTGGCCCGATTGCTGTAAACAATAACAGCCCTATCCGGTCTGTGCCCTGCCTTTCCTCCCGGGGAATAATGATCTGTCTTCCTTCTGTGTTTAAACACAGAGAAATGATTGACCATAGAATCCACATTTCCGCTGTTGATGAGAAATCCCAGCCTGGGCTTCCCGAACCTGGTAAAATCCTTGTGGGACCGCCAGTCCGGCTGAGCTAAAATAGCCACCTTGTAGCCAAAGAGCTCCAGCACCCTGCTGATAATAGCCGTACCAAAGGAAGGGTGGTCAATATAAGCGTCACCTGTCACCAAAACAAAATCCGCCTGTTCCCATCCCCGCTCTTTCATATCCTGTTTTGAAATCGGTAAAAACACACTGTTCTCCTTGTATGGGGAAACTGCAAAATTCCCTATTGGGGCATCACCCTCCCAATAGGGAATTTTTACAATTACGCTCTCTTTGTATAGGATAATTTAATCCAATATCCGTTAGACTTTACCTTTCCCCATCCGCTCTTGCTCTGAGAAATGGTATAAGTGCCTTTTTTGATTTTGCCTTTGCTCTTATACATGACTCCCGGTCCTGTACGCATATTCAGGCTTGTAACGGAAACTCTTACTTTATAAGCTTTTGAAGAAACAGCAGTACTTCCAGAAGCTTTTGAGGTATAGGACAGCTTAATCCAATAGCCGTTTGATTTTAGCCTGCCCCAGCCATTCTTAGTTTTGTTGATGGCATAGGTTCCTTTTTTGATCTTGCCTTTACTCTTATAGCCTGTCCCCGGACCTGTTCTCATATTCAGACTGGTAACTGTCACTTTTACATTGTAACTGCTAGACGAACTGGTGCTGGTGGAAGAGGCTGTTGCTGCTTTCGTATAAGCCAGACTGATCCAGTAACCGTTTGATTTCAGCTTGCCCCATCCGTTTTTGGTCTGGACAATAGCATGGGTTCCCTTTTTAATCTTGCCCTTGCTCTTATAGCCCGTCCCAGGGCCGCTCCTCATATTCAAAGCGCTCACGGAAACTTTTACTTTCGATTCCTTTGCTCTTGTAATCTTAATGGTGTATTTCTTTGTAGCCCCATTGGCAGCCTTTACAGTCACGGTCTTTGTATTGGTACCTGTAGCCAAACTCACCCTGCCCGTCCCGGAAACACTTGCTCCTGAATGGGCTTTTGCTGCATTTATGGTCACAGAAGAAACATTACTCGGCACTGTCACACTATAGGATGTACTTGATGCACGAAAGGCCGGTGAAAGGGAATATCCACTGACACTGAGAGACTTTAAGTTATTGTTGCTGCTTGTGGATGCCGTAGCCTTTGTGGTAAATTCCAAACTGATCCAATATCCGTTGGAGGCCAGCTGTCCCCACTCTCCGTCTGAAGTGACGGCTTTCAATTTGTAAGTACCCGGTTTAATTTTTCCCATATTGGAATAAC
>CAUEYG010000347.1 GCA_959021945.1 uncultured Eubacteriales bacterium
GGAGGAGATGAGTTTGTCATTATCGAATCCGAGGCAGAAGAAGACGCTTTTTACGGGGCAATTGATTCTGTTCGTGAGAATATGTTAAAAGAGCAAATCAGCATTTCTGTGGGCTGCTCCTGGCGCTCTTCTCATTGCAGTATCGAAGAGCAGTTTGATGAGGCCGACCGCTTGATGTATGAAGAAAAAACTCGATTTTACAGCGCACAGGAGCATAACCGCCGAAAAAGGTGAGGCCGGCTACCCAGGGCGGAGGGGTAGCCTGAGAGCCTAATGGGATGATGTAATTTCATGTATGATTACTGCGCTGCCCGATGACTCTGCTAATGCAAAGGTGTTTCCTTCATAGGCAAAGCCTGTAACCTGTCTTTGATAATCCAGCTTCTTTAAATCCTGCGGCTCCAATTCATCCGCAATCATGCTGTATGTTTTTTGGAAATAGCTTTTATCCTTTAGGTTGATTACATAAAACCCGCCTTCATGATAGGCTAGCAGGAGATCGTCCCCTATGAATCCGCTGCCTTTAATACCGGATTCTAAATCTTCTGCTTTAAAATCGTAGGGTTGAAAATTTTGTCCTTTTGAGTCTGGCATGTACAGCTTTACAAAATTTTCACTTTCATCCGCAGGGTAATCAGAGGTTAGATATGCACGGTCAGTTCCTCCTGCATATTCAACAGGGCGGTAATGAGCGCCTAACTCTTGTGTTTTTGCGGTTTGAAAATCATAGAAATAAAACTGGTTTTTCCCTGTTTTTGCCGTATGAAAAGGTTCATTTTGTAGTTTGCAGGCCTGATAGCAAATTCCCTGTGACGAGGGTGCAGGATTTGGATAGTCCATTCCCATCAAAATGGTCCCGGTAAAGTTGCCGTTTTCCGCTCTTTCATAATCAGACTGAAAAATGGTGCTTGTTTTTTCCGTCTGTAAATCCAGTAATTTTAAATCAATATGGCGGCCGTTATTGACTTCTATTGCAACCTTGCCGCCTGAGGGCACAACAGAAGGAAAACCCATTGTGTTGCAGGAAAAGACTTGCTCCGCAGTTTGATCGGACTTTAATCTTAAAAGACGATAGCGGCCAGGGGATTCCAGGGGATCATAGTCTCCGGTAAAGGTATCATCTTTTACAGATGACCAATCCATTACACCGACATATAAATTGCCTTGATAGCCATACTGTAATTTAATATCCCTGCTTTTGTCAATGGGCTTGAGGATACGCATTTGGTCAAGCTGGTTTCGGTTTACCCTTAAATATTTCCATTGCTTGTCATCGTTGTTTTCAAAATAGTAATAGTCTTTATCCATACTGACAAGGTTGGCAAAACCTTTTTCAGGCAGAGAAATCTTTTTTTCTACTTCCTCGATGAGATCCGGACTGGCCTTTCCTAACTGGGCTAATTGAGAGTTGGCTTCATTTTTCCCTACAGGCTGCTGGCCGCATCCAGCCAAAAATATTATGAAAATGGTCAGACAGGTACAAATTGTTTTTTTCATGACGTATACTCCTTAATGAAAGTGTAATTTTCGTTTGTTGCCAAAGTAACCTAGCATGTAAAATAGGATTGCAGCCAACATAATATAGATATATTTGCTGCTCAGAAGACTCATACTCATGGCCCTGGTATCATAACAGTTTAGCAGGTCGATAGGAATCTGGTTTCCAAAGACTGATGCAAGCCAGTAAAGTGTTATAGCAAGAAATGACAGAGTCATTGATCCTGTACAAAACATGGCGCAGAAAAGGAGCCCTGTATAGAAACAGCAGCAGATGAATAAACGAATATATTCCATCCATATATTTTCAATCCACAGTCCTGCTACTCCGCAGCCCACAGCAATGGTCAGCAGGTATAATCCCAGCCAGATTAAAACCAGATTGTCTTTCATTTTGTGATTTACATAGTGGATTTCGTTTCCATCGCCTTCTATTAAATCAATGAAAGAAAAGCTGATGCCCCAGACAGACAGTATGGGAACAAGATATTGAGTAAGGAGAACAAAATTTTCTTGTACATAAGCAAGATCTTCGTATTTTTTCATGGTTAAAAACAGGAGCATGGGAACCATAATAAAGATCAGGGCAACTGGTATGAGCAGCAGCTTTTTTATGCTTTTCAGCTGAAACAGGAACAGCTGATATTCTCTGACTAAATATTTTCCAGTACGCATATGTAACCATCCTCAATTTTAGGTTCTGCCATTTGACAACATTGTTGGCTTTCTGCAACAAGACGATATCGGATTTTATCATCCTGTTCAAACTGCCGCTCAATAAAATAAGTTCCAGTTAACTTGCTTCGTTCATCTTCCTCGCATTCAAAAGTTTTATCCTTTGCAACGTTTTTTAAGGCCTTGGTTGAACCGGCAAAAACGATCTGGCCGGTATTCATGATCATAATTTGGTTGCAGAGAGCATCCACATCTTCTACAATATGAGTAGAAATCAATATAATCTTATCTTTTGATAAAGAAGAAATCAACATTTTAAATCGTAGTCTTTCTTCAGGGTCCAGACCGGCAGTGGGTTCGTCAAAAATCATAATCTTTGGGTCTCCCAAAAGAACTTGTGCAATTCCAAGCCTGCGCAGCATTCCACCTGACAGCGCCTTGGCCTTTTTTTGTTTTACTGCTTTGAGATTAACAAGCTGCAAAACCCTTTCAATTTCTATGTCCCATTCTTTTTTATCTATTCTTTTTAATACACAGAAATATTTTAAATTTTCTTCAGCTGTTAACTCGCGAAAGGCACCAAATTTTTGAGGAAGATATCCAATGATTTCCATATATCTCGGATTGTTTTTTATACTTTCTCCTTGCCAGGAAATATCCCCCTTAAAGCTATATAGGTTTGTAAGGCACCGAATCAATGTTGTTTTTCCTGCACCATTAGGCCCCAACAGGCCGTAAATACCTGACTGCAGATCGAAAGAAATGTGATCAACTGCACTTTTTTTTCTAAAATTTTTTACTAAGTCTTTTACCTCAAGCATGTTACTCTCCTTTTGTTTCTTCCGGATAGAATTCCCAGAGACCCATGCACAAATCATCCGTAAACACCACTCCCCGGAAGCCGAGCCTGTCCCGC
>CAUEYG010000348.1 GCA_959021945.1 uncultured Eubacteriales bacterium
GCAAAAACGCAATAAAAAAAGAGTAAAATAAAAACATTTTGTCTTTTATTCTACCCTTTTTTCTTTTTTATCTTATTTTAGTGGCGCTGTCTCTTAATCGTAATTTCTTCTAATTATTGAAAATCAAAGGAATTATTATCTTCTATCTGGCGGCGATACTCTATAGGGATAGCAGCAGAACCCTTAAAACATCCGCAAATGGCACCTGCAATTGATGCCACAGCACTCGTCTCATCTCCAACATTAACCCCGCCGATGATGCTTTTCATAGGATCACCTTTTTCCGCAATTAATACTCCAAAAGCTGTGGGTACTGTCTCAGCCATTGCAGGTCCGCTCCCAATTTGATCTGCCAACTCTTCGATTATATGTTTTCCGCCGCCTGCACCAAGAGCAATGTCAATTGCCATTTCCATTCGTTTTTGTACAGATGGTCCCGGATAAACACAAAGATCTTGTCTGGCTCTTGCCAAAGACTCTCCTTTTTCCGCACCGTATAAGCCTGCCTGTACAATTTGATACAAAGTGCTGTCAGGTTTTAGCCCCTCACTGACAGCAGCTGCTACTGCACAGGCCCCGGAAATGCTATAAGGATCATCGTGAGAACTAACGGAGATTTCCATAGCATATTGAATGGCTGTATCCAGGTCGCCCCGGCTTAAAAGTCCTGCTGGAAAAGCTTTACAAGCTGCCCCATTAGAGGACAGTGCATAATAGTGGCCTTTAAACAGCTTGTTTCCTAAATGTCCTGCATAATCCCATTCACCGATTTTTTCTATCTGTTTTTTCCCTTTAATCGCTTTCCTGGTTGTCATTCCTGCGAAAGTTTCAAAGAATTTACTTTCTCCCCATCTCACCAGAGATTGCTCTGCAATTTTTCCTATATTGTGCTGGGGGCCTGTGCAGTTTCCCATATCTTCCAGGAAAAAAGCCGGGATGCTAAAGGCATCTGTCACTTGGCCTGCCTTCCTGCCATAAGCCTGGCTTCCCGATCTTGGTTTCATAAATTCGGTTACGGGTCCTCCAAATTGAGCAGAAATCTGTGTGCGGGACAGCCCTTCTGTCGCTGCTCCCATTGCATCTCCAATTGCCGCTCCATAAAGGCAGCCTGCTATTTTAGTCATCATCTTCGCTGCTCCTTTCCTCGATCTGTCCATAGATTCTTTTAGCCAAAGTTTCTATTTCCAGATGATTAGCCTCTTCCAACACAGGAAGGAAGTGATCAGGAAAGGCATTTATACCTTGTAAGGTTCCTGCTATGGCCCCGGCAATGGTTGCCACAGTATCCGTATCATAGCCAGCGTTGACTGCCTTTATAATAGTACCCATAGCCTCTCCTTTGCTGGCAGCGAAAAAACCAAAAGCTGCTGGAACCGCTTCTGAAATATGAAGGCCTGTCCCAATTCTCTCACTGATTTCCGCCATTGCTTCTTCCTCGGTTCTTGCTTTCATTCCAATAGAAACAGCCATTTGTATCCGTTTTATGACAGAGGGTCCCGGCGCATCTTGGACTATTTCCCTCCCCTTTTGCATCCCTTGCTCTGCTCCATAAAGACCTGCCTGTATTACTTGATAAACATCCGAATGTTCCTGCAGCGCACAGCTTACTGCTGCTGCCACAGCACAGGCTCCCGAGAGGGCCAAAGTATTATCATGAGTTACCATGGTTGCCGTAATGGCATCCTCAATGGCCCTTTCAACATCGCCACCGCTCAAAAGTCCAATTGGTGAAATCTTCATGGCAGCTCCTTTTGTAGCCTGTCTTGCCAGCTTTGTCCCTGTTTGCCGTTCTTTTTGTTTTCCTTCCTGAAATCTGCTTATAGCCAATCTTGTCGTAGGTCCTGCAAATCGGTCAAAAAAAACTTCATGATTTGACCAGTCTATTAGGGCTTCCTGAATAACCTTTTGAGTCACCTTTCCATGATTATCTAAAATATGACTGGCAAGAAACCAGGCAGAACTAAAATCATCCGTAACCTGGCCCGGCTTGTTGCCTGCCCCTACGGTATCCATGGTAACGACCTCAAAATCCGTTACTTTGTGTCCAAAATAAGTATAGATCTGCTCCGTAGTCCTTCCTTCTGTAGCAGCACCCATTGCATCTCCTGCTCCGGCGCCAACCAGACCTCCTAATATCTTATTTTGCACTTATTTCCATCCTTCCATTGTATCCACATTATCTTTTGTTACCAAGCTCAGGGGCGTCCAGATCACATCCTCTGAAAAAGAATCCCCTCTAATGGCTTTTAGCAGGGTAATCACTCCCGCCTTTCCAAAGAGATATGGGGACATGGCCACTGTTGCATCCAGTTTTCCTGCTTCAATAGATTCTTTGGCTTCCTCAATAAAGTCAACACCTACAACCATGACTTGATCTTTCAGGCCCTTTTCTGTCAACGCCTGCACAGCGCCAAGAGCCATCGTATCGTTTCCGCAGGTAATGCCTACCAAATCCGGGTTGGCTTCTACAATAGCTGCTGTTGCATCATAGGCTTTCTGCATATCAAAATTTGCCGTCTTTATTGCTGCAATCTCCATGCCTGCCTTTTCAAACGCTTTTTTAGCCCCTTCCTTTCTGGACTCACTCTGGGTTGCTCCTGGAATTCCCTCCAAGATAGCAACTTTACCTTTGCTTTCTTTTTTGTCAATAATGTAGTTTGCTCCCATTTCTCCCTGTGCTTTAAAGTCAGAAGTAATAAATGCAGAAATGGTGGCCTTCGCCTTTTTCATAGTTGCTTCATCCACACCATTTCCAACAGCAGCTACTGTTACATCCTTTTTGTTGGCCTCTGCAATTGCCGGGATCAGGTTCTGTTCTGTCAAAGGAGATACTGCAATTCCTGCGTAATCTTTTACAAGCAGATTGTTCATAATGCTGAGCTGCCCTTCTGTGTCATCCTCTGTCTCTGTGGCTAACACATCAATGGTTACACCATATTCTTTGGCTGCATCCTCATATCCTTCTTTCATTGTAATCCAAAAAGAATTGGCCAGGGTACTCTCAATGGCTGCCAGCTTTACACCTGTGTCTTTTTCAGGAAGAGGAGCAAGGGCCTTTTCCAAATCATCCTCCGCCTGTTG
>CAUEYG010000349.1 GCA_959021945.1 uncultured Eubacteriales bacterium
CTGACCATTGATGACATTGACATGGCGGAGATCAATGAGGCTTTTGCCGCTCAGTGTATTGCCTGCCAGAGAGAATTGGAATTGGATCCGGAAATACTCAATGTCAACGGCGGCGGCATTTCTCTGGGGCATCCGGTAGGCGCTACAGGCTCCAGAATTGTAATCAGCTTAATGTATGAAATGAAAAGAAGGGGAAATCGGTACGGCCTTGCCACACTGTGCGCCGGAGGAGGCATGGGAACAGCTGTTATTATTGAGGCCCTCGACTAAGAAGGAGAATAAAAATATGTACAAAGTAGAAACATTTTGCAAAAAAAACCACATTGACAGAGAATACAGGGAAAAGCTTGTAACAGCTGATGAAGCAGTAAAAGTAGTAAAATCAGGAGACCAAGTCCACTATGGCTTGTTTGGGGGGCTGGTAAGAGAGCTGGATAAAGCTCTGGCCAGACGTACAGAAGAACTTTATGATGTGAAAGTCTGCACAACCATTTGGAATTATCCTGATCCTCCTGCAATCATGCAGGCTGACCCAAAAGCCGAACATTTTAAATACTGTTCAACCCATATGAGCGGCTTGGACCGCAAGATGAACAAGGAAGGATGCTGCTGGTTTATTCCGGTCCAGTTTAGAGAAAATCCAAAATTTTGGGCAGAAGATGTGGGAGACATTGATGTAGCCATGTTTCAGGTAGGGCCAATGGATGCTTTTGGAAACTTTAACTTTGGCCCTCAACTGGCAGAGTATTGGGGAATCCTCAAGCAGGCCAAAACAGTCATTGTAGAAGTCAATCCTATGCAGCCCATGATCCATGGTGTAGAAAATACAATTAATCTTTCCCAAATTGACATGGTCGTAGAAGCGCCACCTGCTCCTATGCCTAATATTATAGCAAAAGACGCATCTGATGTTGAAAAACAAATTGCCACTCATATTGTTGAACGTATGGAAAGCGGCTCTACTCTACAGCTGGGCATTGGCGGAATGCCTAATTATGTGGGCAAAATGATTGCTGAATCAGATATTAACGATCTCAGCGTACATACAGAAATGTTTGTGGATGCTTATGTAAACCTATATAAAGAAGGAAAGATAACAGGCAATAAAAATCTGGACAAGGGAAAGATGGTCTTTACCTTTGCCATGGGGTCCAGTGAAGTATACGAGTTCCTGGATAACAACCCGATGGGCTATATGGCGCCAGTGGATTACGTGAACAACATTGATGTAATCGGCAGCAATGATAAAGCCATTTCCATCAACAGCTGTCTCCAGGTGGACTTGTTCGGACAAGTAAACTCAGAGTCCGCAGGGCTGCAGCATATTGGAGGAACAGGGGGGCAGCTTGACTTTGTTATGGGTTCCTATCGGTCAAAGGGAGGCAAGAGCTTTTTGTGCACCCCTTCCACAAGAAAAAATAAGGACGGAAGTCTCAGCTCCCTCATTTGCCCTACCCTTCCACAGGGCTCCATTGTTTCCGCTCCAAGGAGCGCTGTCCACTATATTGTAACAGAATACGGAGCTGTTAATTTGAAAGGCAAATCAACTTATGAGCGAGCTCAGCTGTTGATTTCCATCGCTCATCCTGATTTCAGGGAAGAGCTGGAAAAAGAGGCGGAAAAAATGGGAATCTGGAAGAATTCCAGTAAGGTTCAATATTAAGGAGGCAAACCATGAAGGACTTTATCTTTAAAATGCCCACAAAGGTGCGGTTTGGAATCGGCGTCAGCAGCCGTCTTGGACACATTCTCAAAGAAGAGATGGGATTTAAAAAAGTCTTTGTAGCCACAGACAAAGGCATTACGGCAGCAGGTATTATTGAGAAAATTACAGCAGGACTGGAAGCAGGCGGGATGGACTATCAGGTGTATGATGAGCTTATTCCTGACCCTACTATTGAAATTGTCGATGAAGCGGCGGAAATCCTGCGCAAAAGCGGAGCTGATGCAGTACTGGCAGTAGGGGGAGGCAGCCCTATTGATACGGCAAAAGCCATGTGCATGTTGCAGACACATGAAGGCTCTGTAAGGGAATACCTCTTTGGCGGAACAAAGCAGGTAAGCAAAGAGATCATGCCTTTGTTCTGTATCCCTACTACAGCAGGTACAGGCAGCGAAATGACAGCTGCCTCTGTGATTACTAACAATCAGGAGCAGACAAAAGTATCGGTTACTCACGAAAATCTTATTCCGAAAATGGCATTTATTGATCCTTCTCTGCAGGTTGGAATGCCGCCTTTTATTACGGCAACCACAGGGATGGATGCGCTGACCCATGCCATTGAGTCCTATGTTTCTCTTAATGCAGAACCGCTGAGCGATGCTATGGGACTGGCGGCCATAAGAATGATTGGAGCTAATATCCGTACAGCTGCATCAGACGGCAGCAATTTAACGGCCCGGACCAATATGGCCATTGCCAGCACCATTGCAGGAGTGGCTTTCATGAACGGAGGTCTTGGCGTTGTACACGGCATTGCACAAACCATTGGGGCAGTAGCCCACGTACCTCACGGCGCTGCCAATTCCCTGCTCTTGCCATATTGCATGCAGCGCAATGTAGTAGGCAATCTGAAAAAATTTAGAGAGATTGCAATTGCACTGGGCGAGAATGTTGAGAATATGACAGAAAGAGAAGCGGCGCAGGCAGCTGTAGACGCAGTATTTCAGATGGCCCAGGACCTGCGGGTGCCAATGAAATTAAAAGACGTTGGCGTAACCAGAGAGATGTTTCCTGAAATTATCAAAGGAACCATGGAGTATCGCCTATTGGCAGTAAACCCTTGCAAGCTTTCGGAGAAAGATGTAGAGGAAATTTTAGATCAGGCTTTTGAATAAAACTCGTTATCATCCTAATAAAAAGAGAGAAAGCGGCCTAAAGCAATGGGGCAAACCCCAAGCGCGAAAGGCCGCTTTCTTTTAAGCGCAAAGGCATAATGTTCATTTTTTTATATCCTTTTTGCAAATATGGAGTTAAAAGATATAAAGTTATCAGGCACTTAATTGACACAGGCTAAAAGGAGGAGTATTCTATATATGGTACAAATCGACAGAAGAGGGGATATATCATGACATTAG
>CAUEYG010000350.1 GCA_959021945.1 uncultured Eubacteriales bacterium
ATTTTGATTATAATCGAGTTATTATGCTACAGACTTTTGTGAAATTGGGAATTGCCTGTTCCGGCGATGTATAGCCGTCTGTATATCCCAAAACCGTGTTTTCATCTAAATAAAAAGAGATGTTAAAGTCAATGAGACAAATATCCCCCTCTGGGGTTAACATAATATTTGACGGCTTAATATCCCCATGAATAATAGGAATTTTTTGTGTATGTAAATAGTTGAGTGCACTGCAAATTTGCATCCCCCATTTCAGCAGTTCTTGTCTGGAAAAAGTCTTTCCTTCTTTTAAAAGCTGTTGAAACGACTTTCCCGGAATAAAACTCATCACCGTATAAACGTCATTTTCCATTTCAATAAAATCCAACACTTGAGGCAAATAAGAATGCTTTAAGTTTTTAAGAATATCTACCTCCTTGCGCCTGTCCAGGGCAGAATTTTTCGGATTATTGAGTCGTTTTAAAACAACAATTTGCTCTAGCCGATTATGATACGCCTTAAAAACAGTACCTCCGCTGCCGCTTCCAATGGATTCCAGTATGGTATAGGTGCCAAGAATCTGTTGATTTTCCATCATCATATAACCTCTGTATTACGCCTGCTCTCTTTCTATATGAAATATAAATTCCTCATCCGCTAATTTAATGGCTTGGTTTTCCTGCAGAACCACAGGTTCTGTGACCTGCTGCTCCTGAACATAAGTATGATTGGAAGAATCTAAATCCTCCATTTGGTAGCCATCTTGTGTCTTTGAAATGCGAATATGAAATCTGCTGATCGCTTGATTTCCTTGAATCTGATAGTCAGCCTTAGGACTTTTGCCAATAATAAAGGGCACCTCTTTGAAATCGATACGTTCATTCGTATTCGTTCGCACAAAATAAGCATGTTCTTTGTGTTCAGAGCCTGTCAGGAGCATTGTCTGATCTTCCTGCTCCTGTAGCAGAGTGGTAAGCTCTTCTTCTGTCTCTTCCACTGGTGCCTTTTCCTTCTCCTCTAAACCAGAGGATTCTTTTTTCCAAATATCACGGCTCAGTATGTTTTCTGTAAATCCGTACCTTTCAATAGGTGGAATATATACCTGACCAATATCCACCCAGTATTCTAATACATTTTTTTGCATAAGTTTTCATCTACCTTCCATCTTTTGATATATTTCGAAGCAGCAGGATGCTTGTCCCAATAAAAATTGCTGCGGCAACCAACAACACTTGCCATGTTATGATCAAATGCCCTGCAGATGCTTCAAAAAAGGATTCCGCCTCATGAGGCAATGTTGGGATCTCTTCCTGCATACGAAGATCAAGGCCATTGAGACGGGAAATGCTCCCCAGAGCCTCCACAGACCATCTGCTGATGGTACAGTAGGAGATCAGTTCTCCTGCTCCTTCCAATTTGAAGAGAATTCCGGAAAAAAGCAGCTGTATAATCAGCACAAAAGGTGCCAGAGCCATGGCTTTGTCTCCGGTCTTTACCATGGAAGAGATGACTAGTCCCATAGCCACAGACGCCAATACGGTAAGCCATACCGTGAAGAAAATCTCAATATGGAAGTGTGAAAAAAAGATGCCTTTTTTATCTGTATCCAAAAGCTTTAAAAAAGTACCGGTCAAAAGAACGGCCTGAATAAATCCCAGGCCTGCCTGTACAATGATTTTGGAAAAAAGGTATCCCGGAAGCTTTAAATTGGCCATATATTCTCTCTTTAACACACTGCGCTCTTTACAGATTTCTTGTATAGAGTCAAAAATACCAATCCAGATTGCAGAACAGCTGAGGGCAAACATCATAGACTTGGTGCTTTCATATATGTGAAAGACATCACTGTCTGCTACTAAAAAGAGCAGTATACCGATAATTACAGGCTGTATCAAAAGCACCGCCAGACGCTGATAATCGTTTTTGATTAACTCCAGATGCCGCTTTACTAAAATGTGAAACTGTTTTATGGAAGAAATCCTTTTCTTTTTTTCCAAAGCCTCTTCTTTTCCCTTGTCTTCCATATGCCAGTCCTTGTCTGTGCGAAACTCTTCATACCGCTGCTTCCAATAAACGGCATCCTCTGCCAGTAAATTATAAATATCTGTTAAATCTTCTTTTTTAAAAAAAGCTTTTGCTTCATGAACGCTGCCGGCAAAACATAATCTTCCTCCCGGCCCCATAAAAAGGATTTTATCGCAAAGATGCAGGTTTTGCGTCGTATGGGTAACCATTATCACCGTCTTGTCCTGTTCCTTTGTAAGTTGTTTTAAGGAAAGCATCAAGTTTTTTTCGGTTCCCGGATCCAGTCCTGATGTAGGTTCATCTAAGAAAAAAAGGCTGGGATCTGCCAAAAGCTCTACGGCAATACTGGCCCTCTTCTTTTGGCCTCCGGAAAGTTTTTTAATATATGTATTTTGATGTACTTTCAAGTCAATTAAATCTAGGACTTCATCGATTCTGCTATTAATTTCGTGGGCAGCAGTGTCTTCCGGCATTTTCAGTTTTGCTGTATAATGGAGCATTTTGCGCAATGTCAGGTTTTCGAAAATAATATCCTCCTGAGGAACATAGCCGATCATATCCTTCAGATACTGGAAGTTTTGAGAAAGATCCATATGATTGCAAAAAACAGTTCCCTTAAACTTTTTGTCAAACCCGTTTATTACGTTCATTAGTGTGGATTTTCCTGCACCAGATCCTCCAATAATAGCAACAAAGCTATTGCCCTTGATTTCACAGTTTATATGCTGCAGAATCTGTTTTTTGTGGTGAAAAGTCCCAACCCACTTATCAACACCGCATATTTTAATAGAAACGCCCCGCACCCTTTTTTTGTAATAAATTGCATTTCCGGAAAAGATAAGTTGATATCCCAAGATCTGAATTACGTCTTTATCTTTCAGCCTGCAGTTTCCTTTCACAGCCTTTCCGTTGACAAAAACGCCATTGGTACTCTTGTAATCAGAAAGATAAGGGCCATTTTTTGTATATTCAATGAGGCAATGGCGGCGGGATACACTGGGGTGATCCAGGACAATTTGGTTTTCCTCTGTCCTGCCAATTTGAATGACAGACTCTGATACTTCATAACGT
>CAUEYG010000351.1 GCA_959021945.1 uncultured Eubacteriales bacterium
TAAATATCCTGCAGGTTTCCATTTTCATCTGTATCATCTCGATTCACACCGCTCCCTACAGCTTGCACCCACTCTGCCTGGCGGTAATGGTCTATGGTTACGCCATATTTTTCAGCCAGCTTTTCCACATCTGCCCTAGAAGGGACCTTTGCATCTTCTGTGTAAAAATAGGAGTACATGGATTCAAAGCTTGCCAGGCTGGCGTTCATGGACTGAGTGTTCATAGGCACATAAAAAGCGGCAAACAGCCCTCCCAAAAGGAGCAGTGTAATAACCAGCATGTTGCGCACAATGGAACGGCCTTGAAATTTGAGCATCCCATAGGAAATCACATTGTTGTAATAGTTCTGCGGATTCCGCCCTCTCCTGTGGCAGGAAACCGAATACACCAAAATCTGATAAATACCAATCAGTGCGCCCAGATAAAAAAGATTGGTCCATGGTCCTAGATAATGCCCTGTGAGATTCGTAACAAAGACTGGCAGAACAAAGCCCATCAAAACACCGGCTACCAGCAAGATGATGCCGCTTACCAGATATTTTGTAGTTACCATTCTTTTTAGCGGTTCCTGCTTTCTCTGTTCATTCAAAATGTCCATGATGTTGCTTCGCTTCATAAATCTAGCTGTGAGAAAGAGCAGCATCAGGAAAATCAAAAGCCCAAACAAAAGGCTCCCCAGAATCCCTGATAAAGTAAACCCATAACTATAATCTGTCACACTTTCCGTTAGTGCGCCAAAGACCATTCCAATCATCCAAGACAGAATACAGCCTGCAATCAATCCTATGACAGCCGCAGCAGCCGTACACTTGGTAATCTCAGAAATCAGAGCCTTGCGCACCTTTTTCTTTTCCGTTCCCAGGGCCAGAAGGACCCCTACTTCTCTACTCTTGTACCGTAAAAACAGCCCTCCTGCGTAAGCGACAAAAATAATGCATCCTACTGCCGCCACTGCAAAGACCATATAAACCTGCTTTCTGGAATCACCGCCTGCAGGAAGGGTTCCCTGAACCAGAGGGCTCATGAGCATCATTAAATAAGAAGTGATAAGCAGCACTGCAAAGCCAACGCAAAACTGAAACTGCCTGTACTGGCTCTGATTCCTTTTTCTCAGCTTACTCCAAACCTTATTGAGCGTCATCATTACCACCACCGTTCATTGCACCCAGCACACCAAGAAGCTCATTCATAAATGCCCGTCGATCACCGGTCCGCACTAACTCCTTAAAAACAGTTCCGTCCTTCATAACAATGACCCGATCACAGTAGCTGGCAGAAAAGCTGTCATGGGTCACCATAAAGATCGTAGCCTTTAGCTGCTTTTGCGCTGCCTTAAAAGCACCGATTACCGCCTCGCTGGACTTGCTGTCCAGATTGCCTGTAGGTTCGTCTGCCAAAATCAAAAATGGATTGTTCATCAAGGCCCTTGCCACAGCAGTCCTCTGCTTTTGTCCCCCGGAAATTTCCGCCGGATACTTGTCCTTAATCCCGTCAATTCCAAAGATGGAAAGCAGCTGAGATGCCTTTTTTTCCATGGATTTGTAAGGCGCTTCTTTTATGACTTTGGGAATGCAGACATTTTCAAAAACCGTCAGCCCGTCCAGCAGCATAAAGTCCTGGAATACAAAGCCCAGGTTTTCATTTCTTACCTTAGCGATTTCCTTTTCACCCAGGCCGGAAAGGTCCGCATCTTTCAGCAGGATTTCCCCCTTATCATGAGGAATAAAGCAAGAGATGCAGTTGAGCAAAGTTGTTTTCCCACTGCCTGACGGCCCCATAACCGCAACAAATTCGCCTTCTTCTACTTGAAAATTTACATCCCTTAACACCTCATAGACTGTATTTCCCGTCTTATAGCTTTTATATAGATGGTTTACTTTTAACATTTCCTTCCTCCCTTTGTTTGTTCTTCCTGTATTGTACAGGGCCCCGGCCTTTTTTCCTACGGGTGCTCCCTGCAAGTTTTGCAGGTTTTTTTGCAAGTTTTGCAATTTCATAATGAAAGATTATTTTTTCTGTAGTATGATAGGGAAGGAAAAAATTTGGGAAAGGTTCAAACAACATGATTCACATAATGATCTGCGATGACGAAAAAGCCTTTCGGCTGGACCTAAAAAGAATTGTAGCTACGCATCTGGATTTACAAGGCATACCTTATCATCTGGAAGAGTTTGCCTCAGGGGAAGCGCTCCTTGAAAGCTTTCAGGAAAACAGAGAGCAAATCCTTTTTTTAGATATTGAAATGGGTGGGCTCTCCGGCATGGACGTGGCCAGGGAAATTCGCCGCCGGGACGCACTTGCTGTCATTATTTTTGTGACTTCTTATACAGATTTTGTTTTTCAGGGCTATGAAGTGCGAGCTCTCAACTATCTTGTCAAGCCCTATGAAAAGGAAAAGCTGACTAAGGTTTTGGATGACGGCCTGAAAACCTTTGATACATCCAAAGACACCTGCTTTTTTGTAGAGCAAAGGAGCGGCAGTCTCCGGATCCCCTTCCGGGACATTAAATATTTTTCCAGTAAGGGCCATCAAATCCATGCTGCATCGGCTGATAAGACCCATTCTTTTTATGGAAAGCTGTCTGACCTGGAAGATCAGCTGCCCAGCTGTTTTATCCGCATTCACAACCGTTATATCATCAATCTGAGTCATCTGGACACCATAACAAGCAGCAGTGCGGTTGTGGCTGAAGAAGCGCTGCCTGTAAGCCGTTCCTGCAAGCAGGAGCTTTCTGCAGCTTATGCCAGATATATGCTGAAATAAGGGGGAAAATCGTTATGTTGGACAATGTAATGTGGGGGATCAATTTTTTCATTGGGCTTGGGTACACGATTCCTATTTACCTGCTCCTGAGCAGCGTCCTTTCCATTAGGACGCAAAAATGGCTTCGTTTCCTATTTTTTTGCCTTCTGGTGGCATGTTCTGATGCGGTTATGTTTTCCGGCGAACTGACAGGAACCATTACTTTTTTTCTGCTCTTTTTTGCTGCCGTTTTTTTATTCAGCAAAAATGATTTTCTGACCAAACTGTCCATTGCTTTGATTCTCTACCCGATCTGGACTGCCATCAA
>CAUEYG010000352.1 GCA_959021945.1 uncultured Eubacteriales bacterium
TAAGCAGAGGGCAAAAGCGCTCTGCTTAATGCTCTTTCCGAAGAGATGGGCAATGCCGTATTCTGTAACAACATAATGAACATCCTGCCTTGTCGTGGTTACAGGCGTTCCCGGCTTTAATACAGCTGCAATACGGGAAACAGTCCCGTTTTTAGCAGTAGAGGGCAGAGCAATAATTGGTTTTCCGTTCTTTGACTGTTCTGCTCCTCGAAGAAAATCCAGCTGGCCCCCTACTCCGCTAAAGGTCTTTGAGCCGATGGAATCTGCCACTACCTGTCCCATTAAATCCACTTCCAGAGCAGAGTTGATTGCCACCATATTATCGTTTTGGGCAATGACTGCTACATCATTGGTGTAGTCCACAGGCATGAGCTGTATCATGTTGTTGTCGTTGACATAATCATATAATTCCTGGGTTCCCTGTACAAAGGTGGAAATAATTTTTCCCTTGTTGATGGATTTTCGTTTTCCATTTACAATGCCTGCCTTTACCAGGGGAATCAAGTTATCGGAAAAAACTTCCGTATGGATGCCCAGATCTTTTTTGTCCTCCAAAAATTTTAGGATAGCGTTTGGAATGGTACCCTGCCCCATTTGCAAGGTAGCCCCATCTTCAATTAAGGTGGAAATATGGTAGCCGATTTTTTCAGCAACCGGATCATCGCTGTTGATCAGGGGGATCTGGTAAATGTCTTCCTCATGCTCTACAAAATAATCAAGATCCGATACGTGTATCAGTGTGTCTCCGCACAAGCGGGGCATCCTGCTGTTTACCTGGGCAATGGCCACTCTGGCAGCTTCAATTGCCACTCGGGTCTGATCGCAGGATGTGCCCATATTTACATAGCCGTTTTCATCCGGAGGCGTTACCTGGACAAGTGCTACATCACAGGGCAGCGCGCCTTCCCGAATGGCTCTTGGCTGGGCATAAAAGTGAATGGGCAGGAATTGGCCTCTCCCTTCCTGAATGCATTTCCGATTGTTTTTTCCGCAGAAAAAGCTTACATTTGTAAAAGAATCTTTGTATTCCAAATCCGCATAGGGAGCCTCTCCAATGTTGAGGCCCTGAGCAATTTTTACGTCTTTTAATTCGTCTTTGCGTTTTAATAATTGATTAATCAAATACTGAGGCTCTGCCGCCGCATGGGCAGGCACAATACTGTCCCCGGATTGAATATGGCTCAGCGCTTCCTGGGCCGATACAGTCCGTTCTTTATATATTTTTTTCCAATTCATTTGTGTTCCTCTCTCACTTTATCTCATAGCCAGCGTCACCAGCCCTGTTGTGGAAATCTCACCTTTGTTTCGGACAATAGCTTCACAGGTGACAACGGCCTTTGCTTCGTTTATGTTAGTAATTTTCGCTTCTATTTCAATGGTATCCTCTGGCTCAATCTTTCTTTTAAACTTTACTTGGTCAATGCCAATGAACAGCGGGATTTTACCTGCATACTGAGGCATGGATAACAACAGAACATCTGCTGTCTGAGCCATAGATTCCACTGTAAGAACACCGGGCATAACCGGTTCCCCCGGAAAATGTCCCCGGAAAAAGTCAAGCTCCGGGTCCAGATAAAAGCCGGTCTTTATTGTTTTCCCTTCTTCCATTTCCAGAACTTGATCAATTAACAGCATAGGCTCTCTGTGTGGGATTACCTTTTTAATTTGTTCCTTATCCATTTTCATTTTTCTCACCTCTTATGACTGATTTCATATGCAAATACTGCAGCGCCTACGGCTCCCGCCGCCTGGCAGTGGGGCGCCACCTGAACCGGATATCCCAGCTCTTTTGACATGGCCTGCACCAAATCTTGATTCAGCGCCACGCCTCCGGTCATTGCTACCTTTGGTTCGCATCCAACCCGGCCCGCCATGCCTGCCACGCGTTTGGCGATTGCCACATGAGCGCCTCTGGCCACATCAGTAGGATTCTCTCCTGATGCTAATCTTGAAATAACTTCACTTTCTGCAAACACTGTGCACATACTGCTGATGGAAACTTCTTTTTGAGACTTTTGGGCCAGTATGGAAAGCTCTGTAATATTGCATCCCAAAACTCTGGCCATTACTTCTAAAAACCGGCCTGTTCCGGCTGCACATTTTTCATTCATGACAAAGTTGGATACCTGACCCTTTTCGTCCAGCTTAATGGCTTTTGCGTCCTGGCCCCCAATATCAATAATGGTTCTAATGCCATCCATGAAAAAGTCCACACCTTTCGCATGACAGGTAATCTCTGTAATCTGCTTATCTGCTCTGTCAAAGTTCATTCTTCCGTAGCCTGTTGCCACAGTATACTCAATTTGGTCCGGCTGTATTTGCGCCTGGGCCAGAGCATGGTCTATTACCTGTTCATAAGCCTTTGTGCCTGTGCCCATGTTGATGACCGAAACAGCCCTGACCTTTTTCTCTTCATCTAGAATTGCCGCTTTTGATGAAGAAGATCCAATATCAATGCCTAAATACATAGCAATCTCCTTCCTGCTAAAGCAGCATTTCCCGAAAACTCTGCACCCTGGTTCTGGTCTGCTCAAAGGAGTCCATCTGCTGGTCTACTTCCAGATATAAGATGGGAATTCCCGCTTTTTCCAGTTCCTTTTTATAAACAGGATAATCAAACTCTTCTGGGTCACAGAATTTCATCATAAAAACAACCACTGCATCAGAACCAGTCTCTTTTACCAGGTCAATCAGCATTTGACCTCTCGTTTTTTCTGCTTCATAAAGAAAGGTATCGCCTTTTTGATCTGCAATGCGGCCAGCCATTTTTTCCCAAACACTGCCCTTTTTCCTGCCCGGAACACGAAATTGCCTCGATTCCTGGGCCAGATCGTCAGCAGCAAAGGCAATCTCATTTTCTTCAAAAATTCCAAGAAGCTGGGTAGGCTCTGCCATCAAACCTGTGGCAACCACTTTTTTTCCTGAGAAAGTCTCTGTCTTTTCTGACTTCAGGCCCTGAATAATTTCTTTGATTGCCTGTATGTACTGTTTTTTATCCATAAAGGAACCCGCTTTTATAAGGAGATGCCGCCTTTTTGCTCCAATAATTTGAGGGTAATCAGCTGCGGTTTT
>CAUEYG010000353.1 GCA_959021945.1 uncultured Eubacteriales bacterium
ATGCCAAAAGAAAGTTTAAAAAATAAGGCTTACAGCTTAATAAAATCAAAGATTATTAATTGTGAATATGCTCCTAGTTCTTTTTTAAATGAAACGATTTTAATGGATGAAATAGGGTCCAGCAGAACGCCAATCCGTGAAGCTCTGAGCAAGCTGGAACAAGAAAACCTGGTTACGATTCTTCCAAAAAAAGGGGTCATGGTTTCGGATTTATCCATTAATGAAATCAGCATGATTTTTGAAACAAGGATTTTGATTGAGCCATATATTGTAGAGCATTATGGTCAATTTGTCCCCATAGAGATCCTTTCTTCTATGAAGGAAACCTTTGATTTAAAAAATCTTGCTCACATATCAGCAAAAGAAGTTTATATAAAAGATGATCAGTTTCATAAATTGTTGGTTGATTCAAGCAACAATACTTATTTTATCCGGGCTATGGAGAGTATTTACAATCAGAATTACAGATTGCGCGTATTGACAGGAAATCGGATGCAGGAACGAATTTTAAGTTCCAATAATGAGCATGTTCTCATTATTGATTTAATGCTGCAAAAACAATTTATGGAAGCGGCCAAAGCCTTGAAAACCCATTTGGAAAAGGCCAGAGAAGCAAGTTTTTCCAGTTTTTTAAATACTTACTAATTCCTGCAGAGAAAGGAACTTCTTATGGATGCTGCAATGAAAAGAAAAAAAGGAAAGAAAGGATTTTTCGTTCTCCTTATTGTGGATTTATTCCTGCTCCTCCTCATATGCACCTCTGTCGCGGGAGGCTATTTTGCTATTAAAGCCTTTGCCCAACAGGTAGAAGACACGGATGCAGCTCATGTTGCTGCCATGTACAAAGAGGCAAAGGAAGTAAACATACCCAATGCGCTGCGGGATTATACTGCAAAAAGGCTGACAAAGCAGGAAGCGATTCCGGCTTATTCCATTTCTCAGATCTACAGTCTGGATTTGAGGGAGCCAAGCGGCGTGACGGCAGCTGATTTAGAGCTTGTGACCAGCGCAGGGTTGGTAGGATTAGAAGAGGCCTTTGTCAATGCTGAGGAAAAGTACGGTGTAAATTGTGTTTTTCTCATGTCCATCGCTTCTTTGGAAAGCGCAAAAGGAACTATGATGTTCCGGCCTAACAATATGTTTGGATACGGAAAAACCGGATTTTCTTCAAAGGCAGAAGGAATTAATGTTGTAGCAAAAGGGCTTTCCAGCAGATATTTGAATCCAGGCGGAAGCCTTTACGGCGGCAGTCCCACTTTAAAAGGCGTCAATAAGCGCTATGCAGCAAATCCTAAATGGTATGCCAAAGTAGGCAGTTATATGGAGGAGTATTACGCTGTTATCAGCCAGCGCCATAATTCTGCTTTAGAAAAGATCAAGTAAACATAAAAGAGGTATGGCCAAACCATCAAAGTAAATGGTTAAGCCATACCTCTTTTAGTTTTAATCTTACTTATTTCCAAAGCTTATCAGGATACATGCCTTTGTCTTTCATAGATTGCAGAGCAGACATGACCATTTCTTTGTCTTCCCTGTAAGTAACGCCATACCACTTATCATGAGATGAGAGCACCTTTACAGTGGCCTTTCCTTCTTGAATCAGCTCATCCGTAACAATTGGCAGATAAAACTCACCCTTTAACGGGTTTTCTTTTAATGTTTTTTCCAGAAAAGCAGGAAAACGCTCTTCCATTTCTTTCATCATGGTTTTCGTATATCCCCAGAAATTCATGGACACTGTTTTGTCTCCGGGAATCACATTCCAAGTCTGGCCGTCATCTTCGGTATAGGCAATTCCTTCCGGCCTTCTCATAATTTTCGTTCTTTCTGTGACACTAGTTAACGTTCCATCTTCTGAAATATCACAGACTCCCCTGGCAACATGGCCGTTTTCTGTAATGGTATTTTCCAGCTTAAATCCTGCCATGCAGTATGAATATTCCTCTTTTTCATCCTGGTTGATCAGAAAATCATAGATGCTCTGAAAACTTCCCGGTCCATAATAATCATCAGCATTAATTACAGCAAAAGGGCCATCAATCATATGCCTGCAGCTCAAAACCGCATGAGCAGTGCCCCATGGCTTTTTTCTTTCCTCAGGTATCTGAAAACCGGCAGGAAGATCAGAAAGCTTTTGGAACGCGTATTCTGTCTCCATATATTTTCCTGCCTTACCATCAATTAATTCACGAAAATCTGCTTCCATTTCTTCTTTAATAACAAAGATGACTCTCTTAAAGCCGGCCAGCATTGCATCGTATAAAGAAAAGTCTAAAATAATTTCTCCCTTGTCTGTAATAGGGTCCATCTGCTTTAAGCCGCCGTAACGAGATCCCATTCCCGCAGCCATTATAATTAAAGTTGGTTCTTTCATAACAATCCTCTTTTCCATATTCAATAATTCTATTATAGGCGAAAATTAACAATTGGGCAAGGAATCTTCTTCCATCTGTATTTTCTGCAGCTTTTTAATGCCATCTTTTACGATTTTCTCTACTTCCAGGCACATTTCTTTTTCTTCCTGCCTGGAAAGACCTTTTGTATTGACAGCAGGATGAATCATTACATCAATTCGAGTTCCCTTTAAAACTCCTGTTTCTTCATACATCTTATAACTGCCGTTTAAGGAAACAGGTATGATGGGAACTTCCGGCTTTACTGCCAGCTTAAAAGCGCCTCTTTTAAAGGAACCCGGTTCCGGTCCTTTGCTCCTGGTACCCTCAGGAAAAATCATAAGGGAAAATCCTTTGTGAATAAGGTCAATTCCTTCGTCAATTGCTTTTAAAGATGCCCTTGGATCATCTCTTTTAATGAGAACGCTTCTGATCCTGCGAATCCAGGCCCCGTAGAGAGGAATTTTTCCCAGATCATCCTTGGCAACATAGGCAAAAGCAATGGATGGGCTGATAGCAGCGCAGTAAGAAATAATATCTGCATAGCCCTGGTGGTTTCCTACAAAGACTACAGGGCCAGTTTTAGGAAGGTTTTCCTTTCCATGTACAACAAGGTTTGTTCCAAACATTTTCATCACATTATTTGACCAGATGCTTTCGGCTTGCTGTATATTATC
>CAUEYG010000354.1 GCA_959021945.1 uncultured Eubacteriales bacterium
CTCAGCATCTCCTGATTTACTGCCGCTGCTTTTGCAGCCCGTAAGAAGTCCCATTGTCATCATTGCGCTTACCAATACTGCTACCATTTTTTTGTTCATGTTTTTTCTCCTTTTCTACTAAAATATCGTTACGCCGGAAGTTATATGCCAAACATCCGGCTCTGTCAGTAAGAAAGGAAGCGGCGTCCCGACAGATAATAAAAAGGTTCCTGGCAACCCCGAACTTTGGCCTATCAGGATACAAAAAATCCGCCCCAAGCTACTGCTTGAGACGGTAATAAACTCTTATTATCGCGGTACCACTCAAATTGGCATCTCTGCCCACTTTCTCATGTACTAACATACACTCCTGATTGATAACGGGTTCGGTTCCCGACAAACCGTACTCACCATTCGGCTTTCAGGCTGCCCTCGAAAGTCCATTCAACCGTCCGCTCCATACAGCAGTTCCACCATCTGCCGCTCTCTGTGATCTCGCCTGACGATCTACTCCTCTTTCTCATCGGTTTGAAATATAAATCTTGCGTATACTTTATCACACTGCTTTACTGCTGTCAAGTAATTTTTTAATCTCAATTGCAATCTCATCTGCGCTTTTCTGATCCGTCACTACTTCCAGATCTGCTGCTTCCCGATAATATGGCTCTCGCTCCTTCAAAAGTTCTCCGATATGTTCCGGCGTTTTATTCTGTTCCAGAAGTGGTCTGTCATGGTTATCCTTCACTCGCTCATAGATTGTCTCCGGGCTAGCCGTCAAAAGTACAACGATACCGCACGCTCTCATTGTTTTCACA
Organism: uncultured Eubacteriales bacterium; assembly: GCA_959021945.1. Lineage (GTDB taxonomy): Bacteria > Bacillota > Clostridia > Peptostreptococcales > Anaerovoracaceae > Hominibacterium. The sequence continues at coordinate 795 of CAUEYG010000354.1, forward strand.
TTTTCTCTGCGCAGAGGCACACCCCCGCCACAGGATACAATGGCTCCCTCTCTCTTTTTCAGTCCCTCCAGGAAACTGGTCTCACACTGCCTAAACCAGGTTTCTCCTTTCTGTACAAAGATCTCCGGGATCGACATTCTTTCCATTCGTTCAATCTCCCGATCCATATCGATCACATCGCATGAAAGTATTTCCCGCAATGCTTTGGAAATCGTAGTCTTTCCTGTCCCCATAAATCCGGTTAAAAAAATATGCTTCATTCTATCCCTGCCTTCCCTGATCGATTGACATTCCTTTTTTCATTCTTTATAATCTTAGCATAATCAAAACCAGATAGAAAGAGGGAATCCCAATGTCATTACAAATCAGCGGGCACACCGGGCTGCTTGGCTTCTTCGCAGATCCTGCCGCCCACTCCAAATCACCTTTCATGTACAATACTGCCTTTCAAAAGCTTGGAATGGACTATGTCTATCTTGCCTTTCAGATCGATCAGACATCTCTTGCAGATGCGATCCGTTCCATGCGTACCTTGCAAATGCGTGGAGCCAACGTCTCCATGCCGAACAAGACGGCTGTCATACAATACCTGGACGACATTTCCACAGAAGCCAGACTGTGTAATGCAGTCAATACGATTGTCAATGAAAATGGCCGTCTGATCGGGTACAATACCGACGGAACCGGAGCAATGCTCGCTCTCTCCCATGCAGGCGTCTCCATCCAGGGAAAGCATCTTATCATCCTGGGCGCCGGAGGCGCCGGCACTGCTATTATCACTCAGGCTGCTCTGGATGGAGCGTCGAAAATTTCCGTGTTTGTACGAAAACAAAGTTTCTGGAAATCTGAAGATTTCCTGGAAAAGATCCGTAAGAAAACAGGGTGCCGGATTGCACTTCTGAATTTGGAAGATCCGGATCTTTTAAAGGCCGAACTTGTCCACGCAGATATCCTCATCAATGCGACCAGTATTGGAATGGAACCAAATCCGGACTCCTGTGCGGTGTCCGGTCCGAAAGATTTGGGTGACCATCTGTTTGTTATGGATATCATCTATTCCCCTGAGGAGACAACGCTTCTTCGGTATGCCAAAACAGCCGGCCTGAGCTGCTGTAACGGTCTCGGTATGCTCTTATATCAAGGAGCCGCTGCCTTTCGTCTCTATACCGGAGAAGAGCTCCCGGTAGAGGACGTCAGAAGAGCATGGGGCATCTCTACACTATAAAACTGAGGCTGCTAATACAAAAGCCGGAAAGCATGGTACTATCAACACTCATGATTTGCAATTGCGGAATTAGAAAAAGACTTGCATGGTTTCTGACCTTACAAGTCCTCCGCCGCATCATAGTACCACTGACGGCCCTCTTCCGTTAATAATTCCCCCGCGGTATATGAGCTTTGCCTTGTTCCTTGCCCCACTAAGGGCTTGCAAACCGGAATTTTACTATAGTGTTTTACTATACAAAAAATATGTTAATGGAACTTTCCCTTTCGACATGTCCAGTACAATCTGTTTTTCCTCTCTTATGTAACTATCTATTTATCATTTGCCATACAAACTAGAAGTTGTTACTTTAATACGAAATATGAATCATATTCCATCCCATCATGTCCTATTAGTTTCTCCTCCGACTGTTTAAAGCCTAACGCTTTTAATGCTGAAATCCGTTCTGTTGCTAATGCGATAGCTTTTGTAGCAATTTTATCACAATGAAAAAGTGCATATGCAGGTTCGATTATCAATTTTAGTATTTTGACAATCTCACTGGCAATTTCATAATCACTCCGAATATCCAATCTAAGCAAGCCACAATTTGTAAAATAATCTTCAGCGTCTCTATGGAAAAGCTCTATCGTGCCGATTGCTTCTTTTGTTGCTTTTGAAACAATCGCCCAACGGACAAACCCTTGTCTATCATATTCCCAAAGCCAATATTCAATCGCCTGTGCCATTCGGTTTTCAGTTGTATAGTGAAAGTTATCTCCGCCACAATTATCACTATTAAAAAATGATACAGCTTTTTCATCAGAATATACCTTTAACAAATCCAATTTATCCGCCTTATCTACCATTCTCAATATATAATATTCATTTTCAAAACTAGGACAATTTTTATATACATCAACCACCATGCTAATTTCCCTCCAAAAATTCCGAATCGATGTCGCTATTTTAAAAATTTCATCACTTCTTCCATAGAACTTTTTCCTAATGTAAATTGTTCTAGTGTTATGTATCTTTTCTCAGCCATAGTATATTC
>CAUEYG010000355.1 GCA_959021945.1 uncultured Eubacteriales bacterium
TCCCTTGCGTTCTTGTTTTTTCTTTGCCTAGGTGCCCACTTTTTTATGCTTACGCAAAAGCTGCAATTTGTACACATTTCCCGGCGTTCCAGCCAGCCCACAGCTTGCCGGTTGCCCTGAAAGTGTGCACAAATGAAAGAAAACGTGCAACTTGTACACACTCCCAGGCATCCTGGCTCGCCCGCAGCTCGCCGGCTAGCCCCAAAATGTGCACACATGAAGGAAAAGCTGCAACTTGTACACACTCCCAGGCGTTCCGGCCCGCCTGCAGCCAGCCTGGCAGCCCAAAAGTGTGTACACATGAAGCAAAAGCTGCAACTTGTGCACATTTCCCGGCGTTCCGGCCCGCCTGCAGCCAGCCTGGCAGGCCCAAAGTGTGTACAAATTAATCATACGAAGGACGTTTACAAAACCTGGAGGATATAAAATGAGCAGAAAAACCATTTTTATAACGGGGAGTATTATTCTTTTGGCGGCATTGCTAATGTATATTATTTTAAAGCCCACACCTATTGATATAAAAAATACACAGCAAATCTATATAGAAACGATAGGAGAAAAAAACGAGATCGAAAAAGTTGTTATAAATTCTGAGGAAGATACAAATTGCATAAAAAATATACTATCTGGTGATACAATAAAAAAGTTTGGCTTTGTATTTTCTGAAGGAGGCTATAGACTTGTATTGATACAAGGAAACAAGAAACAGTATTTATATCCCTATTGTGGCGAGTTGGGTATCATGAGAATTGGTAATAAAAATTCCAGCTATTACGAGATAGAAGAGGATAATGGGGACTATAAAAAACTAGAAAAAGTAATCAATAAATATATTGTAATAGACAAACACAAAGGTTCTTTTTCCTGGGAACTTGAATAAAAATATGTCCAAGTTACAATTCTTTGCAGGAGAGCGTCAAAATGAGAAGAAAACCGTACTATATTGCAATACTGCTAGTAGCAGCGGCAGGTATTTTTCTTTCCATGTACAGTGGGTGGAAGGATAAAGAAGCAGGCCTTCAGAAAATAAATGGACATGCTTATTGGATAAAAGAAAGGGGCATTGATTTTTCCAATGGAAAATACCGTATGACTGCAGGGTTTAACAAAACGCAGTCGGTCAAAGGGCAATATTGGAGCCCCTATCAGCCCAGAGCAGCGCTTGTTTTTTCCTTTAACGTAATCAACAAATCGAACTCCATAGCATCGCCGTTTGAAATGTTTGGAGAGCTGGAAGTCAGGCAAGGAAAAGAACGTCTGGCTCTGGCAGCTGTTGCCGGAGGAGTTAACAGCCAGAGCGGATTTTGGGAAGACGGCATTGGGATTGCAGCTGATCTTCCCCGAAAAAAGGAGTATGAACTGGCTTATCTGCTAAAAGATAGGGAAACGGCAATTACCATATCCATACAAAGTGCAGACAAAAAACAAGCGATTGAATTGGCCCAAATTCCGATTGAGGAAAACAGAGATCTTGATAAAAGCCAAGACTTTAAGCAGACCGAATACATAGCAGAGCAACAGAAAAAAGAAGATCAGGAGCAGCACGAGCTTACAGGCGGAACTTATCTGGTAGGATCGCAGATCGAGCCGGGAGAATATTTGATTATAGGGGAAGCAGACAGAATTACGCCGCATGTCTTAAATGGAGGAGCAGGAGAATTTGACGTTGCTGACGGAGCAGCGAAGCGGACATACATTAAGGTCAAAAAAGGGCAGTGGCTATCCTTTTGGGGGAAAGCCATATTGGAAGAAAAAGCTCTGCCATATCAGGGGACAAGCTATGGGACCGGCATGTATAAAGTCGGAAAAGACATTACGCCGGGCGACTATTGGGTGACAGGGAAACAGGGGAATTTTTCTCCAAAAGTTGAGATTTTATCTCATGTCAATGCAAACCAGTTCCAGAGAATAGGCGCGTGTCAGTATTTAGATGTTGGTGAAACCAGGAAAATTACCATAGAGCAGGGAACTTACTTAAAACTTTCAGATTGCATCATAAAGCCCTGATTTTGCATTTGAAAAGAATGGGCGAAACAGCCGTGGAGGCGGAAATCAATATGAAATGTAAAATTCAAAGGACCTTAATCTTTTTTTGTTTGGCAGCGCTTTTGCTCACTTTCCCATCGTGCAGCAATCATGAGGGACAGCTTAATGCGCCCCATGGAGCAAAATCGCCGGATATTGGGATTCAAGTTCTTGGCGGACAGGAAGGTGAAGATTGGGATATAAAACAGACTTCCGACTCATCAGAGGAAATGACATTTTTAAACATATGGAAAGATGGTCTCATCCTTAGCGGAACGGCTGATACGAACTTGATAATTGTCTGCAGATCTCAAGCTTCAAAACTGGTAATTAAAGATCTGAACCAGGGAGAGCATAAGATCGAAATCAGCTTTGGCTTAGATGCCGGAGGGCCCTTTATCCTGCTGCCGGAGGGAGAAAACCAATTATGTAACGTAAGCTCTTTCGAGTCGCTTACACTTCAATCCGGCAAGAGTAATGCAAGCTTGTCGCTTACAGGCGGAGTCAGAGCAGGGGAGGACTTACAAATAAAAGACCTAACACTTCAGGCAGGGGTATTAAGATCTTCTTTTGGCAGTATGAACATCGAAGGAAATTCGGTGATTGAGCTGTCAAAGACAAAGGACGAAGCAGAATATTTGCTGCATGGCAGAATGGAGGTCAGAGAAAAGCTGCATATTAATTTAGGAAAAGGCGGAAGTATTACGATTAAGGACACAAATAACATTGAACCGATTTTTGCACAAAAGGAGGCAGTATTATCCAAGAATAATCAGATTGTTGCGCCTAAGGGAGGCATTATGAAAGGAGCGGATACCCCTTACGGTCCAAACTGTTACTTTGTGTTTCATCAAGATGGAAGTCCGGTACGATCAAAGGTTATAATCCGATATGAACCTATGTAAGAAATGCTAAAAGGGATCAAAGCCTTGCTTTGGACCAAGAAGTTTAGGGGGGGATACCATGAAGTTTTTTAATTTTGATTTTGAAACCTTAAAGGTAAAACGGTTTGAAACAGAGAAAG
>CAUEYG010000356.1 GCA_959021945.1 uncultured Eubacteriales bacterium
CTCTGGCTTCTTCTCTGGTTGGATTTGGGTTTTCCTGGAGCAGAGCATATGTAGAGATAATAAATCCAGGAGTACAGAAACCGCACTGTACAGCGCCGGCATGCATAAATGCCACTTGAATAGGGTGAAGATATCTAGGCGCACCGATTCCTTCAATGGTGATCAGTTCGCTGTATTCTTTGATCTTAGCGATTTTTTGCATACAGGAACGCACCACTTTGCCGTTTAGGATTACAGAGCAGGAACCGCAGACCCCGGATCCGCATCCAACTTTGGTGCCTGTCAGACCCAACCGTCTTACAACATCTGCCAATGTATCCTTTTCCGGGTCGCAGATGAACATCCGGTCGGCTCCATTGATGTTTAACGTCATTTTTCTCAATTTCATAATAATTTGCCTCCAATTAATCTTTGAATTGAATTTCCTTTAACGTTTCACATCCAATAACAAAGGCCTTTTCGTGCGTTTTGCAAAGGCGCCTTGGAGATACAAAGCCGTCCTTTTTAAACGCGGCAGGCTCACATGTTTCCACATAAACCCAGCGTTCCCGGTTCCATAGCGTATCATCATTACCGTAGGAAATCGGGAATCGGATTGTGTATTGAATTGTTACTACATTTATCATTTTATCAGTAGGGCCTAAGGCGTGTCAACAATAGAAGTTTTAATTTTCGTACAATTTTGCGGTGTTAAAGAGATTAAATAGCTGATATTTTGTATTATTTTAAATTTTCTAAAAATGATGAAGCATAAGGCTGTTGCAGAGTAGAGGCAGAGCAATGGGGCAGGTTTCCTTCCACTTGCTCAAAACCTTTTTTTGTAATAGAATAGTGGACAAGAGTGAAGAAACATGAGCAAAAGAAAAGAGGGATATATCATGAAACGATTATCAGAAGTACAGAGTATCTGTCCTCAGTGCCAAAAGCCCATAGCAGCATGGTACACGGAGCGGGAGGGGAAAGTATTTCTGGAAAAGCATTGTGAAGAGCACGGAGACTTCCGCGCCTTAGTATCAAATCAAGCCGAGGATTATTTGGACTGGATTAAAAATCCGGTCATCAATATACCGCCTAAAGCTCCTATGACAAAGGGCAGCAGCCGGGATGAATGTCCCCTCCACTGCGGTACCTGTGAGAACCATCTGCAGACCGCCTGCTGCGTGCTCATCGATATTACAAAACGGTGCAACCAGCAGTGCCCTTACTGCTTTGCACGGGCAGAGATGGATGCAGCGGATGCGGGAGAGCCAAGCTTGGAGGAGTTGGAGCAAAAGTTTGATCTGCTGCTAAAGGTGGGAGAAGAAGAACGCCCCTTTAATATCCAGCTTTCCGGAGGAGAGCCTACTGTCAGAGACGATCTGCCGGAAATTATTAAGATGGCCAGGGACAAAGGCTTTGAATATATACAAATCAACAGCAACGGCCGGCGTCTGGCCCGGGAACAGGGTTATGCCAAGGTTTTAAAACGGGCCGGAGCATCGGTAATTTTCATGCAGTTTGATGGAACCACAGACGAAATCTATCTGCAGATGCGGGGAGAGCCTTTGCTGGAAGAAAAAAAGCAGGCTATCGAAAACTGCAGGAAAGCAGGGCTGCCTGTGACTCTGGTTCCTACTGTGGCAAGAAATGTGAACCTGTCCGATATTGGCAATATGATGGATTTTCTCCTGGAAAACATTGTAGTAGTAAAGGGAATTCACTTCCAGCCAGTGAGCTTTTTCGGAAGGCATCCGGACCCAAAACACGACAACCGGGTAACCATGTTCGATGTGCTCCATGAAATCGAAAATCAGTGTGAAGGCTTTCATTATGAAGACTTTTGCCCAATTGCGACAGGCCATACCCTGTGCTGTTTTTATAGCACTTATTTGAAAGAAAAAGATGGAATCAAATGTCTGGTCAGCAAGGAGCAAAAGGAAGAGGGTATCAGTTGCTGCGATACACAGCAGAGCTCTTGCTGCTGTGAGCCGGACCCGCTGGAAGTCATTAAAAAGGACAGGGACTATGTGCTGAATAAATGGGATTTGCCTGAAGAGGATGAGGCCTGTTGCTGCTGCGGCCAGGAGCCAGAGACAGCAGGATGCTGCGGCCAGGGCGAGGCTGCCAAGGAAGACACGGGGCAGGAAGAGATCATGGATCTGGACCAGTTCCTGAATTATTACAAGCAAAACACGTTTACCGTAACAGGCATGGCATTTCAGGACAGCTCTAATTTAGATGCAGAACGGTTAAAGCGCTGCCGGGTCCAGGTGCTTTCTGAGGACAATCGTCTGGTGCCGTTTTGCGGTTATAACAGTATTTACAGAGAGGATTAAAACATGAGTTTAATAAGACCGGGGAAATTAGATATTACAGATAAAGCAATGGAAATCTGCGGACTGAAAAAGGGCCATAAGGTGCTGGATGTTGGATGCGGAGACGGAACAGCAGCTGAATACCTGCAGGACAAGTATGGCTGCCAGGTGACAGGAATTGATCTGAATTTGGCAAAAATCAGCGAGGGGAAAGAACGAAACAAGGAACTGGACCTGCGTATGGGGGACGGGGAGTTTCTCGATGACTTTTCATCCTTTTCCTTTGACTGCGTTATGATGGAGTGCAGCCTTTCCTTGATCAATCTGCCCGATGAGGCCCTCCATGAAGCTTACTGCGTTTTGAAAAAGGGCGGCAAACTGTTTATCAGCGATCTTTATATCAAAGACCCGGATCCAAAACAGGTTCAGGCCATTAAGATTGAGGCACAGCGCCAGGCGAAAATCCCTTACAAAGAAGAGGACTGTGGAGAGGGAAAAATGCGTTTTGTCGATTTCCGCTTTGAAGGGGCCTTTTTAAAGGAACCTCTCATCCGTTATCTGAACGAGGTTGGCTATGAAGTCAAAGCATTTGAGGATCGGTCTGAGGATTTGGCCACTTATGTGGCGGAGACCATTTTGCAGGAAGGGTCTTTGGACAATTGTGTCACTTGTGCAAAGGGAAAGAAAGGAATCGGTTATTTTATGCTGGTGGCGGAAAAAAC
>CAUEYG010000357.1 GCA_959021945.1 uncultured Eubacteriales bacterium
TACGTTTCCGCAAAGAACCAACGAAATTATAATGAATATAAAGCAAAATACTAAAATTATTTAAGATGTTGGAGGAACAACTATGAAAAAAAAGAATGTGCGAATTACTTGTGTACAAGTCCATACTGTTACTAATAAAAAAAGAGAGAATATGGATAAAATGAAACGCTTTGGCAGACAGGCTCTTACCCAATATCCAGACACAGATCTTCTTTTGTACCCGGAGTATGCCCTCACTGGCTGCGAATGTGGACCGGCAGAAACACGATCAATGGCGGAAACACTGGATGGATCTTCTATAAAGGAAATGGCAGCTTTTGCCGCAGAAAATAAAATATTTATCGTCTTTGGCTTTATTGAGCTAGAAGAAAAAACAAATAAAATTTATAATTCCGCAGTCCTTATTGACGATCAAGGAAACATAAGGGGGCAGTACCGAAAAATGCATCTTGTAGAAGAAGAAAAGGCTCTCGTTGCACCTGGGAACTCTGATTATCCTGTGTTTGACACAAAAATTGGGAAAATTGGCATTCTCATTTGTTGGGACAGTGCATTTCCAGAAACAGCCAGGATTTTGGCACTAAAAGGAGCAGACTATCTATTGATTCCCTCCGCCTGGGAAAAACCTCAGCAACATGATTGGGACCTCGTTCAGGAAGCCCGTGCATTTGATAATGTTATCTACACAGCCTGCTGCAATCAGGTTGGAAAAGATTTTACACTGGATTTTTTTGGAAAGAGTCAAATCCATGGGCCTAACGGCCAGCTTCTCACAGACGTCATAGAAGATAAAGAATGCATTATTTCATCAAGATTTTGCTACATGGATAAAGAGCCGCTGCGTTCCGGATACTATTCGCTTTTAAAAGACCGCCGCCCTGAAACTTATCATAATTTGGTTCAGAAAGGATAGAAAAACTATGATGAATAAGCAAGAACACAAATCCGCACAGTACACTGCAGGAGAAAACGAATTTGCTGTCAAAAAAATCACACCGCTCTTTTGGAAATACTCTCTTTTAGGACTTATTGGCTTAATTGCCCAAGCGGTATCTGTTATTGCCGATGGTTTTTTTGTAGGAAACAGCCAAGGAACAATAGGTCTTGCTGCCATTGGTATTGTCACTTCCCTTTGGACAGTTGTCATTGCTCTGGGAGCCCTTTTTTCCATAGGCGGATCTACAATTATAAGCAATAAGTCAGGAGAAGGCGATGGGGAAGGAGCCCGTCAGGCGTACGCTCATATTACCATCTTTACTTTTTTCTTTTCCATAGTCCTGTCAGCATTATGCCTTTTCAATATGGAACAAATCCTTGTATTTCTTGGTGCAACAAAAGAGATTCTTCCTCATGCTAAAAGCTATGCTGCCCCTTACTTTGTCTGTATTCCATTTTGCATTACAGGAACTGCCGCCTATTATTATACAAGAGCCATGGGCAAGCCCTTTGCTTCGGCATTTTCTTACATTGTCCCTGCAATAGCTGCTACTATCCTAGAGTATGTCCTTTTAATCAAACTGGATTTTGGCATGGAGGCATCTGCCTATTCCTGGGTTATCTGCGTTGGTATGGCTTTTTTCCTGATTCCATATCTGCAATTCACCAAAGGCGGGCTGAAAATTTACCGAAAAGACTTTCTACTTAACTTTTCCATCATTGGCAGCGCCCTGAAAATTGGGTTTGCCCCCTTTGCTGTTGAACTCGCCGTAATATTTACAACAATCATTATCAACAGACAAATCATTCATTACGGGGGAAGTGAGCTGGAAATCGCCGCTTTTGCCACAATCAACGCTTATGTTGTTTACATTATTATGCTTCTTTGCAACTCTCTCATCTCCGGCCTTCTCCCTATTGCAAGTTTTAATTTTGGTATGGAGCGTTATGATCGGGTAAAAGAAATATTAAGAAAAGGTTCTTGTCAATCAGTGATTGCTCTTACCATTCTGTTAGCTGTCATTTTTTGCTTTGCTAAACCTATCGTTGCATTCTTTGCAGGGTCGGATACTGCACTTATACAGCCTACGCTGGATATTATGAAAATCTTTCTGCCTTGCTTCTCCCTAGGCTGCCTGTCTCTGCTGACCAGCGGTTATTATCAGGCTGTTGAATCTATTAAATTAGCTCTGGCCACCGCATTCTGCAAAGTTGCATTCTCAATACCCCTTCTGTTTCTGCTGCCCAAAGCGCTGGGATATACAGGAATCTGGTATGCACAACCTGTTTCTGATTTGTTGGCTTTCCTGCTTTGTATGGGTCTGATTCGATACGAAAGCAAACGCTTAGATCGTATTCAGGTATAGTTGGGAAGATCATGCTTACCATAAATGAGCCATATCACTATCCAGAATAAACTGAATCAGCTGGGGTCTGCCTGCCAGCCCCAGCTTGTCATAAATATGACTTATATGCTTTTTCACTGTATTTTCTGAGATTGCCAGTCTGTTTGCAATCTCATCATTTTTTAAACCTTTAAAAACCAATCCTGTAATTTCAATTTCCCGAGAAGTCATATGGTATTTGCTTCTCAGCAAATACGAAATATTTTTTTTGTTACTTTGTACCAGACGGTCATCCGTTGCCAATCGGGATTCCAAATGGGGTCGCAGAAAATCCAGTATAAATAAATCCTTTTCTGAAAAATCACCTGTTTTTTTGTTTTTATACAAGGTAAGAGCACCTAAAAATTTCGCTTCATGGACAATGGAAAGCCCCGCCGCATGAGGTAAACCATTAGCCAGCAAATAGTCTTTGTAATAGGCTGTCTTTTTTCGCAGGGAATTGCTAACCACTTCTGAATCCTTATATACTACAGATTCGGATATCTGAAAAATCCAAGAGGCGTAGTCCACAGCGTCATATTTCGTTTCGCTTAAATATAAAAATCTTTCTTCAAACTTCCTTTCAAAGTCACTGACAATGGTACTGTCTGCCAAATATACGCTTTTATTTTTTAGGACTCCCAGACTAAAGACGGAAAACTGAAACCTGATCAGTTCTTTTAAGTTAATC
>CAUEYG010000358.1 GCA_959021945.1 uncultured Eubacteriales bacterium
AAATGGAGGTTACATATATGAATCCCTTAGCATTATTATTATTGGCTGCTGCCACAGGCGGCGGCAGATCATCCGGCATGGCATACAACGGTCCCATGAAGCTGGATACCATTTTAGATCAGCTCCATGGCGCAGTCAATACTCTGGAAAAAGTAAATGAACTGAGCCGTATAGGCAATACCGTGTCTCAATCTATCCCTCTGCCTTCTGCTGCACATATACCAGCGTCCGCACAGCCTGTAGAGGAGCCTGATTTTTCTGTACCTGCATCCGCCGCACCGGCGCCTTCCCTGCCAAATATTGATCTGCAAGGCGCTATGCAGGCCCTGGGACCGATTTTATCCATGCTGGGAAACAATCAAAATTCCAGATAAATCTATAAAACAGTAGGTTTTTTCTCCCAATCGGTGTATAATAAAAGAATACACAAGTAAAGATTAGGAGGATTAAAAATGGCTTTAGTGACAACAAAAGAGATGTTTGCAAAAGCTCTTAAAAACGATTATGCAGTTGGTGCATTCAATGTTAATAATATGGAAATCATCCAGGGTATTGTTGAGGCTGCAAAGATCGAAAATACGTCTTTAATTCTGCAGGTTTCCGCCGGCGCCAGAAAATACGCAAAACCGACTTATCTGGTAAAGCTGGTTGAGGCCGCTATTATTGACACAGGGCTTGACATCGCACTGCATCTGGATCACGGAGAAGATTTTGATATATGTAAAAAGTGCGTAGATGATGGGTTTACATCTGTTATGATCGACGGTTCAAAACATCCTTTTGAGGAAAATATGCGTCTTACAAAAGAAGTGGTCGACTATGCCCACAGCAAAGGCGTTGTAGTAGAAGCTGAGCTGGGGAAACTGGCCGGCGTAGAGGACAATATCAAAGTTGACGCCCGTTCCGCCACCTTTACGGTTCCGGAAGAAGCTGCTGAATTTGTGGAGAAAACAGGCGTAGACTCCCTTGCTGTCGCCATTGGCACCAGCCATGGGGCTTATAAATTTAAAGGAGAACCTTACCTGGATTTTGAGCGTTTGAAAAAAATCCATGAATTGATCCCTGACACGCCTTTAGTGCTCCATGGAGCATCTACTGTTTTGCCTGAATTCGTAAAGAAATGCAATGAATACGGCGGAGATATTCCGGGAGCTCAGGGTGTACCGGAAGACATGATTAAAGAAGCCACAAAACACGGAGTATGCAAAGTAAATATTGATACGGATTTAAGACTTGCTATGACAGCGGAAATCCGGAAATATATGACAGAGCATCCAGCGGATTTTGACCCTAGAAAATACCTTGGACCAGCAAGAGACGCCATTCAGTCCATGGTTCAGCACAAGATCAAAAATGTACTGAACGCATCTAACATTAAATAACATCACACAAAAATAAAAACCAGCGAAAATGGCAAATTTCCAAAGCCAACCGCTGGTTTTCTATTATCTGGAGAGCAGAACACTGTTTTACAATAGGACTATACCCGATTGTGTTCTTCAATCAATTTGTTTTTCATTTCCCATAATTGTTTTGACAAGTCTACATAATAAGTCTGCGGATTTTCAAAGCGGAGAGTCTCGTCCCACAATGTGGCAACTTGTTCTCTGCAGTAAGTCTTAATCTCCTCAATGGAAGGCCCTTTATAAACACAGGTCCCTTTATCAAAGACCTGAACTCTCAAATTTTGAGCATAAAAATTATTTAACTTCTTTCTCTTCCACACAGCCTGAGGGTCAAAGATTTCATAACCTTCTCCTTCAGGAACAGGCTCCCCATCCAGGGTGATCACATCAGCCACTGCTTTATGTGTGTCCTTATCAAAGAGACGATACACAGTCTTAAAGCCCGGATTTGTTATCTTTCCAACATTTTCACTGATTTTAATCTTAGGAATCATCACTCCGTCTTTTTCCAAAGCAGACAATTTGTAGACCCCGCCAAAAACAGGCTCTGATTTGGAAGTAATCAACCTTTCACCCACTCCAAAAGAATCAATGCAAGCCCCTTCCACAATGATATCCTGAATAATATATTCATCTAAAGAATTGGACACAACAATTTTACAATCCTCATGCCCTGCATCATCCAGCATTTTTCTGGCCCGCTTTGTAAGGTAGGCCACATCACCGCTGTCAATACGAATACCTTTGCTCTCCGGCTTCATTTCATCAAAAACACGAATCGCTGCCGGAACGCCGGACTTTAAAACATTATAAGTATCAACTAATAAGACGCAATTATCCGGGTAAATTTCCGCGTATTTACGAAAAGCCTCATACTCGCTGGGATACATCTGAACCCAGCTGTGCGCCATAGTCCCTAAGGCTTCTACGCCATAATCCCGATCAGCGATGGCACAGGCAGTTCCTGCACATCCGCCGATATAGGCTGCTCTTGCTCCATAAACTGCCCCTGAAACACCATGAGCACGCCTGGTGCCAAACTCCATAACCGGCCGGCCGGCTGCCGCCCTTACAATTCGATTAGCCTTGGTAGCGATCAGACTTTGATGGTTAATCAGCAGCAAAACCATAGTTTCCACAAACTGAGCCTGGATAACCGGCCCTCTCACTGTAACCATAGGTTCTCCCGGGAAAATAGGAGTTCCTTCTGGAATGGCCCATACATCGCAGACAAACCGAAAATCTCTCAAATAATCTAAAAAGCGCTGGCTAAAAATGCCTTTTCCTTTTAAATAAGCAATATCTTCTTCTGTAAACTCCAAATTGTCCAGATAGTTAATAACCTGTTCCAGCCCTGCCATAATGGCATAACCCCCGCCATCAGGAATTTGCCGAAAGAACATATCAAAATAAGCAATGTCTTCTGCCAAATCCGACTCAAAATAGCCGTTTGCCATAGTCAGTTCATAAAAATCTGTGAGCATGGTCAGGTTTAATTTTTCAATCATCAGGATAATTCCTCCATTTTTCCTTTTTCTTTAATAACAACACAAGCTGCTGCAACTACAATGGCTCCGCCCAAAAGCTGCAATCCTGAG
>CAUEYG010000359.1 GCA_959021945.1 uncultured Eubacteriales bacterium
TCAAAAGAAAAAAGTTGGTTGGAAATGAAAATTGCAGATACAGCGATCACTCCATATACAAAGATCAGTGCTTTGATCAGCACAGGCCATTGATCGACAAAGTCAAGATAAAACGGCTTTTTCAGGGAAACAGCGCGACTTACTGCCTCCTTTGTTTCTTTGAGAGAAAGACCTTGTGCCTGAGCTTTGGCTTTCAACTTTTCTATCTGTTTTTCATAGAAATCATCTGCATTTGAGATACTGCTTACCAAAAAGGAATCCTCTTCCCCATAAGGGGCATATGCCCCATGGAGAAATTGAAATAACTGAGGATAGGCATCTTCTGTCTGGTAATAAGCTTGATCACCTGCAGGACGGGATTTATAAAGGGAAAGCGCCTGGTTCAACTTTTCTGTGGTCAGAGGTCCTGCTGTTTTTTCCATTTGACTCTTTCGCAGCTGGAGCCCTTTGATTCCGCTGACCGTTACCTCTGTACCGCTGGAATAATCATAATTTTGGTAATCATGGATAAAGAAAGCAGTTAGCGCAACAGAGAGAAAAATTGCCAGAACAAATAAAATCAGTACTGCTGAGTTTTTGTAAAACTTTTTCATTTCATAAATCATTCTTGCGTGCCTCCTCGATAATTGTATTTAAAACAGATCAAACTGCATATTACTAAAAGGAAAAGTGCGTTTATTACAATGGCTGTGCTCAGGCCCTGGGAGAAAAACACCTTGTAAATATGAAAGGAAGACAAGAGTTTTTCTGTCAGAAATCCATTGGCAGGCTGAGCCTGAAAAAATTTCCCTATAGAAGCCGGAAGTGCTGGGAATCTGCCTATCAGCAAGGGTAAAAATACCAACAGTCCGGCTGTAAGCAGGGAAGGGTATGCCTTGTGAAGCAAAGCATTTACAGCGGCAGATAAAATACCGATTGTCATGAGGCACAGCCATCCAAGGAATAAAAGCAGCAAATAAGCTCCTAAAAAGCTCAAATGAGCCATGGAGGTAAAATACTCAATTTGAATTTGGCAATGCCAGGCTGTAAACCCTGCAAAGGAGAAAAAGATCACAGAGAGCAAAAGCATACTCAGGAAATATTCCCCGGTTAAAAAGCTTAAGAGAGCTAATATTTTATTTTTGTTCATTGCTTTCAGCTTTTTTCTGTTGATGGAAGTTAGAATCAGGTCCATGTTCCTTTCTTTTTCATAAGAAAAGAGACGCGAGCCCGCCATAATGGCGGATAATGCCAGGGCAAAGAACACAATGGTTAAGCTGCGGAACAGCAAGACCCATTGTTTGCTGAAATCAATTCGAAACGGGGTTTGGATGGCCTTTGCTTTTTCAAGAATGATCTCTTTTTCCCAAGGTGCATAAGCGTTTTCTGACTGCTCAACCAGCTTTTTAATTTCCGCTGTATTTCGTCTATAAAAATCCTTAACATTTTTTACTTGATACAGTCCGTCAGGATAAGCATCCAACAGCAGGTCGCTGACGCCTGGGTATTTTATGCTGCTTTCTACATAAGCCATATCTTCAGAAGGAATGGATTGATAAAAGTTTAAAGCTTTCTTTAGTTTTCTAGGAGTCAAATCCCCTTTAACAGCCTCATACCGTTCTTTTGTCAGTGCAATGGCTTCTTTTCCCTTATGCACCTGGGTGCTTTCCGCAGAATCCAGCGCTTGAAAGGTAAAAACAGGTGCCAGAGCAGTGAAGACGGAGATGATGCTAATCAGCAGTACAATTAGTTTTATATGAAGTTCACTCCACAGTTTTCTTAACTCAAATACCATTGGTACGGGACTCCTTTCTAAAGTTGATTAGATATACATCGTTTAAGGTAGGGATGGCTTTGAGGGCATCAGGACTTGGGGGCGAAGAGCTGATGATCCTGGCCTTTATTTTTCCGGGAGCATCGTAAACCATGGAAACCGTGTGGCGGCTTAGCTCTTGCTGACTAGTGAATTCTGCATCCCAAACCAGGCCATAACACTTTTTGATCAATTCCTTTTCTGTTCCTTTCATAACAAAATGTCCATTTTTTAAGATGAAAATTTCTTTTGCTGTTAGTTCCAGATCAGTGACAATATGTGTAGAAACCAGAATGGTTCGCTGGTGTCCGGCTGCAGCAATATAATTTTTAAATTTAATTCGCTCTGTAGGATCCAGTCCTGTGGTAGGTTCATCCAGCATGATAACTTTCGGATTGAGCTGAAAGGCTTGAGCAAGGCCTACTCTGCGCAGCTGCCCTCCGGACAGTGTTTTTAATTTTTTGTCTCTCAGCTCTGTCAGATTAAAAAGTTCCAGCTTTTCTTCAATGTCTCGCAGTATTTTTTTCTTACTGATCGTGGATTTGATCGTTCCCAGATAAAGCAGGAACTGATGAATTGTCATATCAGGATAGCCGCTGAAATTTTGCGGCAGAAAGCCTAGTAAAACTTGTTTTTTCCCATTGATAGCAGGATAGGTGATGGTGCCCTGGTAATTGGTAAGAGAACCGCTGATAATTTTAAACAAAGTAGTTTTTCCAACTCCGTTGGCCCCTAATAGACCATAAATTCCGGTGCTCATCTCTGCGCTGATGTCATCCAGGACAAGGTTTTTTCCATATGCTTTTTTGATGTTTTGTAATATTAGATTCATAAATAACCTCCAAATATTGAATGTAGGATTAGTGTACAAAATATTTGGAGGCAGAGTTTTAACAAGGGATTTGAAAGGAATTTAGAAGTGATGAAGGATTTATGAAGATTTTATGAAGACGCTTCTTACTCGGTAGGAAGCTCAATGATAAAAAAGGTAGATTCGCCATCAGTATCAGCTTTGATGGTACCGGAATGAAGATCAACAATTTCTTTGGCAATGGCAAGTCCCAGACCAGAGCCTCCGGTAGCAGTAGACCGGGCGTGGTCCAGCCGGTTAAACTTATCAAAGATGGTTTCCAGTTTGTCTTTTGGTACATCTCCTTTACTTTTTATGATAATCACTGCTTTTTCCCAAAAGGCTTTGGCTGAAATGG
>CAUEYG010000360.1 GCA_959021945.1 uncultured Eubacteriales bacterium
TTGTAAACAATGTATATATTATGATACAACGGACAAAAGACATAAACAGTAAAGAAATCTACGAAAAATATTTGACTTGGAAGTAAACGTGTTTAAATTATTTTCAGGGCAAGCTGCAAAACAAAAAAACACTTGTTTTTAAAAGTTGTCTGTGATATAGTTAATGAGCTGTGATACAGTAAATTATGCAAGGGTGGTAAAGCCTGAGCAGGAAAGAGGTGAGAAGCATGAAGGAAGGAATCCATCCT
Organism: uncultured Eubacteriales bacterium; assembly: GCA_959021945.1. GTDB lineage: Bacteria > Bacillota > Clostridia > Peptostreptococcales > Anaerovoracaceae > Hominibacterium. The sequence continues at coordinate 249 of CAUEYG010000360.1, forward strand.
GACTATAAGGAATGTAAAGTAACTTGCGCATGCGGTAACACATTTGTTACAAAGTCCACACTGGAAGAAATTCGTCTGGACGTTTGCTCAGAGTGTCATCCATTCTTTACAGGTCAGCAGAAATTCATCAACCGCGGTGGGCGTGTTGAAAAGTTCAAAAACAAGTACAAGCTGGACTAAATTAAAATTAATTGATAACCACCTTTTGGCGGCGTGTCTTCTGAAGGAAAATCAGGAAGATGGCCTCAGAAAAAGGTGGTTATTTTTATTGTGTAAGAAATATCGATTTGTCGATATTGACGGAATATCAAAGAAAGTACCTTGCGAAGTGTCGCTCCTTGCGGGCTGCATGTGTGCAAAGGAAGTTTTGGGAAAGTGAAAACCTAAAAAAATTTAAAAAGTTTTGTTTTTTTGAACCGATCCCCTCTCGTTATTCGTCTTATAATAATAGAGGAATGTGTTAATGCCACCATCGGATGAAGAGTATGTGATTGATTCGGCTACCTTACCGTGGTATGAGTATGGGGAAGGAGAGCTTACGACCAGATCAATTCTATCGCGGTCCATAATGTTCAAGAAAACTGCGGCCAATAAAGCGTTAACGAATGTCAAGTTTGATGCGTCGGCTGATGTTACAAAACTGAAGGTAACGATCGCATTGCAAAAGAAGAGTGGGAGTTCGTATAAATCTACCGGGAAAACAGATACGCACCAGGCAAATGGCAGGGCGATCACATGCCGCACTACCTTTGCGGTCGAAAAAAGCCCAGCATATAGAATAAAAGTAACCGTAAAAGAATATAAGGGCAGTACGATGAAAAGAAAAACGATATTCTACAAAGGAATGGATCGAAATGGCTATTGACACGAGGAAATAGTGTAATTTAGAATGTTAGATCACAAAGAACATGCAAATGAACAGGAAAAGCCATGGTGAATCAAGAGAAAGATTGGTTAGAAGAAGAATTGATATTGCTTTACGGATCAATATACCAATATGCGTTGGCAAAAGTAAAAGAACGTGAAGCCGCACAGGACATTGCGCAAACAGTCATGGAAGTGGCAATTCGGAAAAAGAACACCTTAAAACATGAGAAAGCGTTGAAGAAATGGGTCAAAGTGATTGCGACTAATAAAATAAACGATCATTTCCGAAGGCTGAACAGGGAACGGCAACGGTATGTTTGGGAAGAAGAAGACAGGAACCTGATACTCGAGGTCCAAGAAGAAGAGGCGGATATTCTGGAGCATTTGCAAAGGCAGGAAGAAGTGCGGGATGTACTTGCGGCTTTACTGGAGCTGGATGAAAAATACCAGACAGTATTAAAATTACATCTTATTTATGAAAAGTCGATTTCTGAAATCGCTGCGGAATGTAACCGAAGCTATGATACAATTAAGACCAGATATCGCCGGGGACTGATCCTTCTGAGAGAGGCTTGTTGTAAAAAAGGATAGAAAGAGGGGGACAGATGGAGACAAAGACAACACATGAAAAATTCAAAAAGGCGATGCAGGAAGCATGGGAACATGTGGATTTAGACAAAGAAACGGTGGAACGCTCGCCTATTCCAGAACCGGATCTGTCTTTTTTAGAAGACTTAGAACCGAAAAGTAACAAATTGTTTGCAAAACCGAAACGTAACTATCGCCTTGCAAAGATAGCTGTGTTTATCATCGCAGTCTTTCTGACAAGCAGTGTATTTACCATCTTTATCAATTCCCAGGCATCCTATGGTGTAAAAAGCGCGGTTCAAAATATCAAACATTTCTTTTCCGAAAACGAGCCTATCGTAGACGAAAATGGCGTGCAGTCGCTGATTCTGACAGATTGGAAGGACATTTCAGATGGGAAAAAGATCGCGGGGACTCTGTATGTGCCTTCCTATATCCCAGAGGGATATGAATTTCAGGAAGTTTCCTTTGACAGGGTGGAGGCTGTAGCAGGAACAAGCTACCATTTTTCAAAAGGAAAGAAGGAGTTGTATGTTGATATAAAGGTTCTCTTTGATGATGTAGATGTCTATGTAGCGGGGGAGGTATTTCAATCTCCATTTTCTGAAAAGGAAATGTATTTTGAAGAAACCGATGATGGAATCTATATTGCGTATGCCGAAGGCGATCATAATTTTTCTGTAGTCGGAGACTTATCAAAAGAAGAGGGGACGAGAATCATCGAAGAAATCGTTGAGCAAAAATAATGAGAGTCAGGGGAATTTATAAAAAACATCCGGAGCAAATATGCTTTTGGAGTTTTTTTATAAATTATTCTGATTTTGAACCGATTAACCAAACCGGACCGTCTTAATCTTATAGAGGGGTAAATTTAGTCAAGGGTTTCCGGACTATTTTTATCGTAGGAAGGAGGTGAAATCATGAGCCTTATTCAATTAGATTTATTCTTGCGGCTGATAATGTCCCCATTACTTATATTAACTGCAATTCTAATTATGATCAGTTCTATTAAAATGTGGAAGAAATATCATCTTGATAAGATATTATGCTGTACAGCGCTTCTGGTTGGAATAGTGCTTCTCGTAATAGGTGTGGCAGATTTCATTACAAATCCAGTCAGAAATCTTTGACCATCAGAAACGGAGGAATAGCAATGAATGGAATAGGAAACTATCCTATATTACAATTAATAATTTCAATACTGATAAGTATCGTAGCAGTATTATTAATGATTACTAGCATTACAATTAGAAAGAGATTCCAAAATCTAGAACTCATTTTTTCTGTTACGATAT
>CAUEYG010000361.1 GCA_959021945.1 uncultured Eubacteriales bacterium
GGCCACGCCGGTTCCTCTGTCATTATGAGGATGAAGAGAAATCAGCACATCTTTTCGGTGATGCAGATTTTTGCTCATATATTCAATTTGGCTGGCGTAAACATGAGGCATTGACATGGAAACAGTCGCCGGCAGATTGATAATAACCTTGTTTTCCGGTGTAGGCTGCCAAATATCAATAACCTGGTTGCAGATTTCCAGAGCAAAGTCCATCTCTGTTCCGGTAAAGCTTTCCGGCGAATATTCAAACTGAAATTTCGTATCAGGATAATGCTTTGCCTGCTCTTTAATCATCTTCGCCCCACTGACTGCGATTTCAATGATTTCCTCTCTGCTTGCTTTGAAAACCTGTTCCCTTTGGGCAAGGGAAGTGGAATTGTACAGGTGCACCACTGCATTTTTGATTCCTTCTAAAGACTGAAAGGTTTTTTCAATAATATGCTTTCTGGATTGTGTCAAAACCTGAATGGTTACATCGTCAGGAATCAAGTTATCATCTACCAGCTTTCTTAAAAATTGGTATTCTGTTTTAGAAGCAGCAGGAAAACCAACTTCAATCTCTTTGAATCCAAGCTTTACAAGAAATTGGAAGAATTCCAGCTTTTCTTCCAGACTCATGGGAACAATAAGGGCCTGGTTTCCATCTCTTAAATCTACGCTGCACCAAACAGGGGCTTTTTCAATATGATCTTTTTTGACCCAGTCTATGGATTCCTGGGGAGGCGGGAAATACCCGACCTGGTACTTGTCGTAATTTTTCATTTCAAGATAATTCCTTTCTTTACGATAAAAAAACCTTGCGTCTTTTGTGCAGTATTCTGCATAAGAGACGAAGGTTTATCATTCAAACTTCCGCGGTACCACTCTTATTGGTCTTTGGCTATCACCGAGACCCACTCATAAGATTTTGCTCTGGGGTGAGACACCAGTTTCTACATCTACAGCCTTTTCACCTGCCGGCTGCTCTCTGTAAAATGAATGGAAACTGATTTATTCCCTTCAACGCAACACGTATAAAATTTTCAAAGTTATTAATTAGTATAAAGGGAAGAGACCGTCTTTGTCAATGATAATTTTTACTCAGGCGTGCATTGCTTTTTAAAATCCTCATGACTCTGACCTATCTGCCCTTGCTTTTACACGAATTTGTGAAAATAAATAATAAATAATAAAATTAATTGTGAAATTAAACAAAAACATCTTGATTTTCTTAAAAAAAGCGCTATAATAGGTTGTGCTGAAGGCAAAAATGGTGTATATATAACTTACGTGTCATTGAGAGGCGGTAATGCCGCAGCAATTACATATGTTGAAATTAAAATTGTAGAAAAGGATGAATGCGAAATGAAATTAACAGGATCACAGTTAGTAGCGGAAATTTTGTTAGAGCATGGTGTGGATACGGTATTCGGATACCCGGGTGGCACAGCCCTGAATCTATACGATGTGCTGTATGAGTACAGAGACAAAATCAAGCACGTCCTTACGGCACATGAACAGGGCGCAGCTCACGCCGCCGATGGCTATTACAGGGCAACGGGAAGAACCGGCGTTGTATTTGCTACCAGCGGGCCGGGAGCTACAAATTTGGTAACAGGCATTGCTACAGCCTTTATGGACAGTATTCCTATGGTGGCTATTACAGCCAATGTGCCGGACAGTCTGATCGGAAGGGATGCATTTCAGGAGATTTGTATTACAGGTGTGACGTTACCTATTACAAAGCACAGCTTCTTTGTTAATCGGATTGAAGATTTGGAACATGCTCTTAGAGAATCCTTCCGCATTGCCAACAGCGGCAGGAAAGGTCCGGTGCTGATTGATATCACAAAAGATGTTACTGCTGCTGTAATTGATTATAAAAAAGGGAAACCTCTTCCATTGCAGCCAAATCCACTGGCCAATGATGATGAAGTGGCCCAAATTGCAGAGATGATCAATCAGGCGGAACGGCCGGTTCTCTATTTTGGAGGCGGTGTGGCAGCTGCCGGTGCAGGAGATGAATTAAACGCTTTGCTGGAAAAGGCGGATATCCCGGCTACTTATACATTGATGGCAGCGGGAATCCTGGGCTATGAAAACAAGAGAAACCTGGGGCTCATCGGAATGCACGGGAGCATCGCAGCCAACCGGGCAGTAGACAGAGCGGATCTGCTGATTGCTCTGGGGTGCAGATTTAGCGACCGTGTTGCTCTGAACCCGCAGAAGTTTGCGAAAAAAGCGAAAAAAATCCAGGTGGATATTGATAAAAGTGAAATTAATAAGAATGTCATTGTAGATAAAAGCGTTATCAGCGATGTTAAGGACTTCCTTCAGAAATTGTTGCCTTTAATTGAAAAGAAAGATCATACAGAGTGGGTGACTCAGTCTACAGAATGGAAGAAAAAGACCGGCGATGTAAAATGCCAGGATGCAGACTTGCATCCGAGCGAAATCGTAACGGCTGTATGCGACTTGACAGATAAAGAGACCATTTATGTAACTGATGTAGGTCAGCATCAGATGTGGGCGGCCCAATATTTGAAACATGATAAGACAAAGGACTTTATTACCAGCGGAGGTCTGGGAACAATGGGATTTGGCTACGGAGCAGCTATCGGAGCACAGATTGGCTGCCCGGGAAAAAGAGTCATTCACTTTACAGGAGACGGCTCCTTCCACATGAATCTTAACGAAGCCTGCACCGCAGTAAGTGAAGAGCTTCCTATTATAACCGTTATAATGAACAACCGGGTTTTGGGTATGGTTTATCAGTGGCAGACCAGCTTTTACGGAAAGCGCTATTCTTCCACAACGCCTAACCGTAAAACCGATTTTCCAAAGTTAGCTGAAGCCTTTGGGGCTAAAGGTTATTCTGCTTCCACGCCTACGGAATTTGAAGATGTGTTTAAAAAGGCGCTGCAGGAAAAAGGCCCTGTATGGATTGACTGTGCCATTGCTACAGCAGAGCGGGTGCTCCCAATGATCCCAGGGGGCGGAACTGTGGAAGATAT
>CAUEYG010000362.1 GCA_959021945.1 uncultured Eubacteriales bacterium
GCCATAAAATGTAACTCCTTTCTTTACTTTATTATATATTTGCAAGTATTTTTATATATATTTACTTAAATTTTCATGTCAACTTTATTTCAACAAGTAGATGACAGACGCTCAAATTGCGTCATTTTTACAGAAATCTCCAAAAGTTAAAGCTAAAGTTCGGCGACGTATCATTGGCTGCGGCGCTTACAAATTCGTGTTCTTCTGCAAATGAAAAACGAGGGCAATGAAGTCCTCGTCTTTTTCTTTAACAGCCGCCCGCATGATGATTGACCGATACCAACATGAGCTCCCATGGATAAAATACATTTACCAGACCGCCAATAGAGGTAATTAAACTTCCAGATTTTTGAAAGCTTCTGGTACTTCCTTATAGCCTTTTGATTTAATGGCTCCGATAATCAGTCCGATCACCAGCCATACAATACCTACTATGTAAGTCATCTTATCAAAGCCAGTGAACACATAAATTAAAATCAGGATACCGAGCCATGGGCAGACCAGATATTTGATAATGTCTCCTGCTGTGCTTCTCTTCTTTTCCCGAACAAAGAAAAACAGGAACACTGCAAAGTTCAGCAGTACAAAAGATGCCAGAGCGCCAAAGTTAACCAGCCTTACCAGCTGAGACATGCTCAGAATCAATGGAATCACGCAGGATGCTGCACCCACAATAATTGCACTCACATAAGGTGTTTGGAATTTTGGATGAACCTTACCAAAAATTCTTGGAATCACACCATCGCGTCCCATTCCATACAGCATTCTGGCGGTCGCCGTCTGAGCTGCCATAATATTAGCTACACCAATGGCAATAATGTTCACAACAAGCAGCACCTTTCTAAATACAACGCCGCCTGCTGCTTCTGCTGCATCAAAGAATCCTGTTGCCATGTCTGTATTCTCCCAATCCGGCAGGATCAGCGCTGCCACATAAGTCTGCAGCACAAAGACAACGATAATGGTGCAAAGGGCAATGATAATCCCTTTTCCAATATTTTTTTCCGGCTGCACCGTCTCTTCTGCCAGGGTACTCATGCCGTCAAAGCCTAAGAAGGACAGGCAAGCAATGGAGCAAGCAGTAGCAATAAAATGAAGGTCTACTTCTCCCGGCTGATAAAAAGGGTCCGGCGCCAGGTAACCATATCCGCCTCCTCCTAATACATATTTGAACCCCAGGTAAATAAATACAATGAGGATTAGGATCTCCATGACAAACATAACCCAGTCTACCCCTTTTGTCATTTCCATACCGCGAATGTTTACAATCGTATTAAAAATAACAAAAACAAGAATCCACAGCCACCACGGACTGCCCGGAATCAGCTCTACGCCCCAATTTGCAACCATGGTATAGAGCAGGGACGGCACAAACAAATAGTCTAATAAAATCAGCCAGCCGCCGATGAATCCCACATGAGGGTTGATGCCTCTCTGTACATAGGCGTATACAGACCCGGCAATAGGGAACCGGTTGCTCATCCGCATGTAGCTCAGGGCAGTAAAGCTGATCGCCACAAATCCAACGATGTACACCAGAGGAGTCATGCCTCCGCTGGCAACCTGGATTTCTCCGAAAATAGACTGAGGCGCAATGATTACCATGAATAGTACGCCGTAGAGAACAACGTCGCGCAGGGACAGGGACCGCTTTAGTTCCTGTTTGTACCCAAACTGCTCAACATTGCCTTTGCTTTGCTGTTGCTCTTTCATTTCCTTTTTTCTCCTTAAAAAATAAATATGATTTCTCTAAACGCCTTTCGGCTTTTATTAGCCGATCAGCGGTTTAAACTGAGGCAGTTTCGGCGTTCCAAATCTCAAAATCATAGCCACTTCACAAGGCACACATGCCTGGTTAATCGCCACATCGCTTTGTACTGACATATACATATAGGTATCTGTTTTATCCCAGCCTGTCACGTTCATCAACAGTCTCTGCAGCTCTTTGGAAGCATGCTGCAGCGCTTCTCCAAAATCATGAGCGCAAGCGTTAACATACCAGTGAGTAGCCGTCTCTGTCACAGGCCAATTCAATGGAAAGTCTTTCATTAAAGAAATCTTTACCAAAACTTCTGCAGGGATTTCAACTCCTGTACCGCACAGCTCCCCATCACCCATAGCAGCATGAACATCTCCCAATTGGAAGAGAGCGCCCTCTACTCTTACTGGGAAATAAACTCTGGCTCCTTTTTTAATAATCTTACTGTCCATATTTCCACCATGGTTGCCCGGATATCCATCAATGACATCATCACCGTCAGGCGCTGTGCCGATTACACCGATCATAGGGTCAATGGGAAATTTAACGCCGTTAAACTCTCCTATGCCGTCTTGAATCTTTACAATCCTGGTGCGGATTTCCATATCATCACAGAGAGGGCCGCATCCTTGGCTAGTGGAAATAACGCCTTGGTCCGCCACCTGAATGTCCAAAATATCCACAGCTAATACATCCCCTGGCTCTGCGCCGTTAATATACACTGGGCCTGCCGCCGGGTTCGCCACATCATAACTGTAAGACAGATCAGTAATGAAATCCTGTTCTGTTTTCAGTCTGTTGGAAAAACAGTCCATGGTTTTAAACAGCAGCAGCTCTCCTGGGTCTGCTGTTGTAAAGGGCTCGTTGTTTTTCGAAAAATTGTACACGGATTTGTCTATGATTTTCATACTTTCCTCCCCTGTATTTCTGCAAAAAAAGTTATGCATTCTTTCCGCAGCAATTCTTGTACTTTTTGCCTGAACCGCACGGACACGGTTCATTTCTTCCGATTTTTGGCTGTTCTCTTCGATAAGGTTCCTGCTTCGTTTCTCTCTCTGGAATCTGCTGCTCTTCCGGTAATTCTTCGCCGCCCATCATCGGACCTTCGTCTACAAATTCATCTTTTCGTTCCTCACCGGAGCCCAGGATGTCTTTTCTCTCTGTGGTAGTCTGTACTGTCACGCTGTAGCAGAATTTAACCGTGTCTTCTTTGATGGCCTGCACCATCAGC
>CAUEYG010000363.1 GCA_959021945.1 uncultured Eubacteriales bacterium
GTACAAGGGTTCCATGATTTCGGGAAACGCTGTTGAGATTTACCACAATGTCGGCGCTGGAAGCGCGGCCTATTACATTTTCCCAATGCTTTAGGGGTGTGGAAGAACCGTCTGGCCCTCCTATGTATGCCCAGATCTCAGATGGATTTTTTACTTGGATCAGGGATTTAATTGATCTTGTTAATATAAAAATGGCGAGAAGAACAAAGACCCATCGGACAATGGCCGTGTAGTAAGGCCCTATGGCGGTCAATGTACTTTGGAATGTATCCATATGCTCTTTCCTCCTGATATCGTCATGCTCTGAAAGCTGCAAATATTATACCATATTTGCTGTAATTTTCGCAGAGATTTAATAAACTTTTAAGAATCAAGATGTATCCTAAATATAATTGACATAAGTCAGAAACTTGCGTATAATTGACATAAGTCAATAATAAAGGAGGAGCCAATGCCAAGACCAAAGAAATGCAGAAAGATCTGCGGACTCCCAAAACAATGCCATTTCGGACCGTTAGACGGAGAGGCCGCAGATCAAATTGTGGAGATGACAGTTGATGAATATGAAACCATAAGATTAATCGATTATCTTGGATATAACCAGGAGAACTGTTCTCAGCAAATGGGGGTAGCCCGTACCACAGTGCAGTCTGTCTACAATTCGGCGCGAAAAAAACTGGCAGAATCCTTAGTTGATGGAAAGCTCCTTGTGATACAGGGAGGCAATTATATTATCTGCCCAAAGGGCGGAACGTGCTGCAGAAAGGGAGGTCATCGAGATGAAGGTTGCAGTTGCTTATGAAAACGGCCAGGTGTACCAACACTTTGGACATTCGTCACAGTTTAAATTTTATGAGGTGGAAGATGGAAAGGTAGTTGCTTCGGAAGTGGTTTCTACCGGAGGAAAAGGGCATGGGAGCCTTGCAGGTTTTTTAAAAGAAGCGGGGGCTGATACTGTAATTTGCGGAGGAATTGGCGGAGGCGCCAAGACTGCGCTGGCAGAGCAAAACATTAAGCTTCTTCCCGGAGTAAAAGGAGATGCGGATGAACAGGTGCGTCAGTTCCTGGCCGGTGAACTGGTATACAATCCGGATGTACAATGTTCCCACCATGGCGAGGGGCACAAGTGCCACAGCTGATGGAAAATAGATAAGTCACGAAAAAAGCCCTGTCTGGTCATTAATCTGATGCAGACCCGGCTTTTTTATGGAGAGTCAGGAAAACGGAGTCTGTCTCTGGGGCCGTGAATCAGCCCGGGAAAGCAAAGGGAAAAATTTTTTGCAAAAAATATCAGAAAATTCTTGCATTGCCTTCTGGGCGGTGTTATAATAGACACAAGAAAAGCAAAGAAAGAGATAACAATCTCTCAAACCTTTTTAAAAGAAGACGTTAGAGCTAATGAATCGTTGAACGTGTACAGAGAGGGGTGAGTCCGCCAGAAATTCAAATCGAGCCAAAAAAGAATAATACCGATTGCAAATGAAGACACGCCTTTCGGCATAGGCCAGGAGGTCAAAGATGGCGAAAGGAAATAGAGTAAAGCGGAAACTTTAGGAACCGAAATCAGAGGAAATGGAATGACAGGTTACCGAAGTAATGTACGAACGGCAAACAAAATTCCAGAGGAATGGAGGTGTGAAGACGGAAGCTTTACAGGGAGAAAGGTGTAAGTTCACAAGACAATCGGTATTATTCCATTTTTTGAGAGAAAGGTGAACGACATACAGCTTTAAACGGTTAATCGGCTAGGCCGGTTTTTTTTATGGCATTCATTCAATAATATCATAGATGATTTGCCAATGACCGCTATTTTAAGACGCCTAATTTGTGAAAAAGCTGGATTTTCCCACTGGCGCCTGATTTTTGATAAATATTTTGCAGATGGCTTTTCAGGGTATGTATACTGATGGAAAGCTGTGTGCAAATTTCTTCATGGGATAATCCCTTTACAACCAATCTAAGGACTTCCTGCTCCCTTCCGGTAAGAGAATGAACATGGGAAAACTGCTGAATATCCGAAACGTGATGCTCCTGATGCTGCGCGCAGCGGGATAATGCCAGTGCCAAATGATCTTTGAGCAAATCCAGCAAAAAAATTTCCACATCTGAAAAATCACCGTCTTGCTTCCTTCGGTAAAGACTGCAGCATCCCAAAAATCGATTGCTTTGCACAAGAGACATGATTGCAGCAGAATGGATATCCCGCGGCACATAAATGTTTTGATAATAATCTGTGCTCATCCGTTCCTTTTCGGAAAATAGGTCGCTTTCGCGAAAAACCATACTTTTGGAAAGGCGGAACATCCATTTCGTATAGTCCTCCTCCAGATAATGAGCCTGATATGTGGCTAAAGCCTGCTGAGGGATATTAACTGCCACAGGATCCGAGTCCTTTTCAATTTGAAAATCAGTATCTTTATAAAAGGTGGCGGCATGATATGGAATGATTTCCGCAATGGATTCCAGGAACTGCCGGCCGATTTCCTGCAGGTCAGAAAGTTGGTTGATCTTCAAGATCAGATCACTGATCAAAATAATTTGTACTTTGTCTAATATTTTCATAGAAGAATCCCCCAATAAAAAGATTGTCTTCCTTCCTTTATCGATTTATTACTATAAACTGAAACGAGTATATCATATTTTTATATGAGAATCTAGTAAAAAACAATGAACTTCCCATTCTGCAGAGGGAGAAAAAACCTCCTTTTATCCAATTGCAGCGGTATCGTTGTCATGATATTATTTAGCAAATATTCAAATTATTATGACTATGAGGAGGAATGATTTATGCTTGCAGATATGATTATGAAAAGCAATGCTGTTTTCGATGCAACCGGCACTCAGCCCAGGGAAGGGTTTGTAGCAATCAAAGGGAATCGAATCATTGGAACCGGGCCGCTGGCAGAGGCGGAGAACTTTCAATCCCCGGAAACAAAGGTCCTGGATTATGGAGACCAAATGATTTTGCCTGGTTTTATTGA
>CAUEYG010000364.1 GCA_959021945.1 uncultured Eubacteriales bacterium
AAGAAAAAGGGGTGGAGGACAAAATGAATTACAAGCTTCGAAGGGTTTTGGCGGTTTTCGTCATTTTGCTGACTGCGTTTGGTTGGTATGTGACAATCTTTGGATTGGGTTCTGCCATGGAACCAATCAAAGATAAAATAAAGATGGGGTTGGATATCAAAGGCGGCGTTTATGTTGTCATGGAGGCGCAAACTGATGAAAAAGGGGAAGAACTGGTTAAACTGATGAATCAGACCCAGGCGGTTATTGAAGAGCGTGTTAACCAGATGGGTCTGGCTGAGCCAGTAGTTACAGTAGAGGGGCAAAATCGGATTCGTGTAGAACTGCCGGGGGCAGAGGATGCCGAAGAGGCCATTGACCAGATTGGAAAAACAGCACAGCTGCAGTTTGCTCTGGCAGACGGAACCGTTGTACTGGATGGCGGCAATGTAAAAGACGCTACCACAGGAACATCAGAAAACGGCGGCTATGCAGTTAATCTGGAGTTTGACAGCGATGGTGCAGATAAATTTACAGCAGCCACTCAAAAGGCTTACAATAGAGAAGTAACTTCTTCTGTGGAAGGTGTGGCAGACAATGCCATTATGATATTGCTGGACAATCAGATCATTTCTGCTCCGTCCGTAGATAATGGCCCTATTTCCGGAGGACGGTGCGAGATCACCGGAGGATTCACTCAGGAAGAGGCTAAAGATCTGGCAGCTTTAATCCGAGGTGGAGCTCTGCCTGTAGAGCTGACAGAAGTCAACTCTTCCGTACAGACTGCTAAGATCGGATTTGATGCGCTGGAACAGAGTGTGCTTGCCGGGTTAATCGGCTTAGCGCTGATTTTCATTATTATGATCGTTGGTTACCGAATCATGGGTCTTACTGCTAATTTAGCCTTAATGCTGTACGTTGTAATTATTGTCGGAGCAATGGCTTTGATGGGCAGTGTGCTGACCCTGCCGGGGATTGCAGGTATTATCCTGTCCATTGGTATGGCGGTAGATGCCAATGTGGTTATCTTTTCTCGTATACGAGAAGAAATTATTTCCGGGAAAAGCGTTCGTGTTGCAGTGCATGAAGGGTTTAAGCGGGCTATGAGCACTGTTATTGATTCGCAGGTAACTACCTTCATCGCTGCCATCATCCTCTACCAGATTGGTACCAGCTCCGTAAGAGGATTTGCCTGGACCTTGATGATCGGTATTTTGGCAAGCCTGTTTACTGCAGTACTGATTACGCGCTTGTACATGAGCATTCTTTCAGAAAGCAAGCATTTTTCCAAAAAAGGATATTATGGAATTAAGGCTAATAACACGGCGACTTTTCAGATCAATCGAGAATTGCACTTTATTAAATACAGAAAAATCTTTTACATAGTAACCGTGGCAGTGATGGTAGTGGGACTGGTCTTTGGCGTAGTTCGCGGACTGAATTACGGGATCGACTTTACAGGAGGCACTATGATTCAGGTGGACATGGGTAAACAAGTGTCCATGGCGGATGTGGAAAAATCCTTAAAGCAATATAAGCTGAGCCCGGAGATCGTTTATTCAGGGGAAAACAATGAAGAAGTGATCATCCGTACTATGGAAGCGCTGGATACAGCACAGAGAGCAGAGGTGCTCGGTACGCTGCAAGAGGATTTCGGATTCTCTGATGATGACATTATCTCGCAGGAACTCTTTGGCCCATCGGTAGGAAAAGAGCTGAGGAATAATGCGATCAAAGCTATTTTACTATCTGCTGCCTGTATGCTGATTTATATCAGGATTCGATTCTCAGAGTGGAAATTCGGAGGAGCCTCACTTTTGGGAGTACTAAATGATGTGCTGTTGGTTATTGCCTTCTATGCCATTTTCCATGTGCCTGTAAATAATCCTTTCATTGCGGGCATACTTACAGTAGTGGGCTACTCCATCAACGATACGATTGTAGTATTTGACCGTATCCGGGAGAATCTGAGACTATCTCGGCGAGGCGGTATGGAGGAATTGGTTGATAAAAGTATTACCCAGACATTGGGCAGATCGATGATGACATCCTTTACTACCTTGATTGTCATGGTTCCGCTCTATCTCATGACTGGCGATGCAGTAAGAGAATTTACATTGCCTTTAATGGTAGGCGTCATTGTGGGAGCTGCTTCCTCCATTACCATCTGCAGTCCTCTGTTTTATGATTTCTCACAGAGAGCACACAAGAGCAAGTACCAAAAAAATACAAAGAAGAAAAAAGAAAAGTCTGAGAAAAAAGACAAAGCACAAGTTTAAAAGTGAGGAAAAGAGCAGTCAATGAAAAGCAGAGAAGAATTTTTAAAAACCATTTCCAGTTATAATCCTAATTATGACCTTGATTTAATTGGAAGGGCCTATGATAAAGCCCGGGAAATGCATGAAGGCCAGTTGCGAAAATCAGGTGAACCCTACTTAATCCATCCCATGGCAGTGGCGGAGATCCTGGCTGACTTGGGTATGGATGAAGACACCATCGTAGCAGGACTTCTTCATGATGTGGTTGAAGATACTTCCTATACTGCTGAGGAATTAAAAGAAGAATTTGGGGAAGAGGCCGAACTGCTTGTAGATGGCGTAACAAAGCTGGCCTCCCTAAAGTTTGAAAGTAAAGAAGAGCGGCAGGCGGAGAACCTGAGAAAAATGTTTCTGGCCATGTCTAAGGATATTCGGGTTTTGATTATAAAATTGTCGGACCGCTTGCACAACCTCCGCACCATCAACTATATGACGGAAAATAAAATTATTGATAAATGCAAGGAAACGCTGGAGGTTTATGCTCCCCTGGCCAGCCGTCTTGGAATCTACGCCATGAAATTTGAGATGGAGGATATCGCCCTCAAATATTTAGACCCGGAAGCCTATTACGGGTTAGTAGAAAAGGTCAGCGAAAAAAAAGAGCAGAGAGAAGAGGCCATCCGACAAGTAATTGACGAGATCAAAGAAGGGCTGGAAGATCTGAACATTCATTACG
>CAUEYG010000365.1 GCA_959021945.1 uncultured Eubacteriales bacterium
GTAGATGTATTTTTGGAAAGCGCTTATTTCAACCCGACTTGGGTACGTAAAACAGGTCGTTGGCCAAATTGATAAACATAACAGTACGGTCAATGGCCCCTGTATCTTTAAAATCAGAAACAAAGTAATCCGATTCTTCAAAGGTAATTCCAATGGCACAGAATACAACGGCAAAGTTGGACTCTCCCTTTAACACTTTGGCTTGTCTTGCAATCTGAGCTGCCAGTTTTGCATGGGGCAGCCCTGAGCCGGAGAAAATAGGCAGTTTCTGGCCTCTTACCAGTGTATTAAGACCATCGATTGCAGATACACCGGTCTGGATAAATTCATCCGGATAAACACGGGCGGAAGGATTCATAGGCAACCCGTTAATGTCCAGGGTTTTATCTGCAATCAGGTCAGGACCGCCGTCAATAGGCTGCCCCATGCCGGAAAACACTCTTCCCAGCATATCTTCTGATACTGACAATTCCTGAGAGTGGCCTAAAAAGCTCACTTTACTGTCCTGCAGGTTAATTCCTGCGGAGCTTTCAAAGAGCTGCACTAATACATCATCACCGTTTACTTCCAGTACTTTACATCTTCTTCTCTCACCGTTTTGCAGCTGGATCTCTCCCAGCTCATCATAAGCCACGCCTTCCACGCCCTTTACCAGCATGAGAGGGCCTGCTACTTCGGATATTGTTTTGTATTCTTTTAACATTATGCAGATACCTCCTCTTTCATCAGTCGGTCAAGGGTCTGTGTCAGCTCTATATTCGTATCATCAATATACGTGTCTATTTCCTCTTCACTGATATACTTGGCTCTTGCAATCTTTTCACGTACATCCATTCCCAGGATGCGGGTTACATCTACCCCTTTTTCCAGAGCATTTACAGACTCATTGTAGAATGTGAGAACCAGCTTGAGAATCTTGTACTGCTTTTTCAAAGAAGTATATGCGTCTGTATCATCAAAAGCATTTTGCTGCAGATAGTCTTCGCGTATGGACCTGGAAGCTTCTAAAATCAGCCGGTCTGAAGGGGACAGGGAATCATATCCTACCAGCTTTACGATTTCTTCCAGCTCTGATTCTACCTGGAGCAGCTTGTTGGTCTCTGTCACACATTTTGTCCAATCATCAGCAATATTTTTATCCAGCCAATTTCCGATGGTTTCGCTGTACAGAGAATAGGAGGTCAGCCAGTTAATGGATGGGAAATGCCTTTTATAGGCAAGGCCTGAGTCCAACCCCCAGAAAACTTTTACAATACGCAAAGTAGACTGTACAACCGGGTCAGAGTTATCGCCTCCTGCAGGAGATACGGCTCCTATGGCAGTGAGCGTGCCGGTCCTGTCCTGACTTCCCAGACATTCCACCTGGCCTGCCCGCTCATAGAATTGAGCAAGCCGTGAGGTCAGATAAGCAGGGTATCCCTCTTCTCCCGGCATTTCTTCAAGACGCCCTGACATTTCACGAAGAGCCTCAGCCCATCTTGATGTAGAGTCAGCCATAATGGCCACAGAATAGCCCATATCGCGGAAATATTCCGCAATGGTAATTCCTGTGTAGATGGAAGCTTCACGGGCTGCTACGGGCATATCAGACGTATTGGCAATGAGTACTGTTCGGTTCATAAGGGATTCACCGGATCTGGGGTCTTTTAGCTCCGGAAACTCCATCAGTACTTCTGTCATTTCGTTGCCCCGCTCTCCGCATCCTACATAAACAACCAGGTCCACATCAGACCACTTTGCCAGCTGATGCTGCACCACTGTTTTCCCTGAGCCAAAAGGTCCCGGAACAGCTGCAGCTCCGCCTCTTACAATGGGAAAGAGAGTATCGATAACCCGCTGTCCTGTGATCATCGGGACTTCCGGGGATAATTTATTCTTAAAAGGTCTCTGCTTTCTTACCGGCCATTTCTGCATCATCATTACTTCTTTTACTGTTCCGTCATCTAATTTGACTTTTGCCACAGTATCGGTGATTTTATGCATTCCGCCGTTTATTTCAACAATGGTTCCCTTTACACCTATTGGCACCATAATTTTATGGAGAATCAATTTTGTTTCATCTACTGTACCAATTACATCTCCCGGGACTACCTGATCCCCTTTCTCTGCTGTTGGTTTAAAGTCCCATTCCCTGTCATGATCCAGAGAGGTAACTTCAACGCCTCTTGCAATGTTACTGCCTGTTTTGGCCTTAATCACTTCCAGGGGCCTTTGTATTCCATCAAAGATCATTTCCAGGATTCCGGGGCCCAGCTCTGCGGAAAGAGGCTCCCCGGTGGAAATCACCTTATCTCCGGTCTTCAGCCCCGCTGTTTCCTCATATACCTGGATAGAGGCTTTATCACCTCTCATTTCTATAATTTCACCGATCAGACCCAGGTCGCCTACGCGGACAACGTCAAACATATTGGCGCTCTTCATGTTATCCGCCACAACCAAAGGACCGGAGATTTTTATAATTTGTCCATGGTCCATAATATTTTCACCTACATTTCCTTAGTTATTAAAGATATCCGCACCTACGGCTCTCTCCACATTTTTGTGTATGTTTTCCATACCGATTCCCAGCCCGCCATTCCTGCTCGGAATGGGAATAATCGCAGGGAGCATATCATCTTTATATTTTTCCACTACGTCCAGATTGGCTGCAATGAGTTCTTCTGTTACAAATACAATTCCATACCCTGTTTTGGCTAAATCGGAAACCAGTCCCCCAATGGGATTTTCTTCCTGTGCCTCAAAGACATCGAATCCCACGGCTTTAAAACCCAGCACACTGCCTCTGTCGCCGATCACTGCAATTTTAGTCTGCATAGATATACCTTAACCTTTCTGCGATCTGCTCCTTTGGGATATTGAAAATCTTAGATACCAGCACTAATCTGCACGCCCTTATTTCCTGCTCTTTCAGGTATAAAAACGTGATTACTGGTTCGATTCCAAATGGAATAATCCTTGTTTTCTCAAAGAG
>CAUEYG010000366.1 GCA_959021945.1 uncultured Eubacteriales bacterium
GGGAAATGAAGATATCGAGAATCCGGGACTTTTGGTGAGTGCGGATGAAGAATAACGATCTGAATGTCTTTGAAATTCTGGGAGAAAAAAAACCGGAAACAGCAAAACGCGAGAGGCGTACCGTAGACAGATCAGATCCATATAACTGGAATATCAATGGTCAGGAACAAGGTGTTCCTGACCCATTTTTTCGAGACGCTATAAAAAAAGCGATCTCACAGGAAGACCAGGAATTTAACCTCAAAAAAAAATCAAAGCAGAAAAAAACTAGTCTGCAAAAATACATAAAACGCTACTGGAAAGGACTGGTGGCCGAAGCGGCGATTGTAGTCATTGCAGTTTTGTTCTTGTCGAATTTTATTGTCAGCATTTCCTTTGTTTCAGGAGATTCTATGAAACCCAACTTTTATGAGGGCGACCGAATTGTTGTATTTCGTTTGGCAAAAGGGAGCATCGAAAAGGGAGATGTCATTGTTTTCAAAACAAAGCAAGGAGAAAAGCTGATAAAACGAGTGGTGGCCACAGAAGGGGATACCGTTGATATCAGCAGCACAAAGGGAGGCCTGTATATTAATGGAAAGAGTGCGGAAGAAACGAATATTTACTCCGCAACATCAGCTGTGGACAACAAAGTAACATATCCGGTTACAGTGGGGGAAGACTGTTATTTTGTGCTGGGCGATAACCGAACGGAATCAAAAGATTCAAGGAGCAGTGAAATCGGACTGGTAAAAAAGGAAGACATAGTTGGAAGAGTCGTATTAAGTATCAGAGGCGTTTAGGAGTAGGAAATGAAATTGTTACAAGAAAAAATAGTAGCCGAAGGTTCTGCCATTGGAACTGAAGTTGTGAAAGTAGACGGATTCCTCAACCACCAGATTGATGTGGCCTTTATGGACAAGCTGGGAAAAGAGTTTGGAAATCGGTTTTCAGACGTAAAAGTAGATAAAATTCTTACAGTTGAAGCCAGTGGGATTGCCATCGCCTGCATGACCGCCCCATACTTTGACTATCCTCCGGTAGTCTTTGCAAAAAAAACAGTTCCCAGTACAATGACAGATGAATTTTACGGTGCGGAAGCAAGATCCTTTACGAAAGGAACCGTATCAATGATTCGAGTCTCGAAAAAATATTTAAAGAAAGGCGACCGGGTCCTTATTTTAGATGATTTCCTCGCCCATGGCGAAGCCTCTATGGCTATGACAAAGCTGGTTGAACAGGCAGGCGCACAAGTAGTGGGAATCGGGGCAGTGATTGAAAAAGGTTTTCAAGGCGGAGGTCAAAAATTGCGGGACGCTGGATTTTGTCTTGAATCATTGGCTGTTATTAAAGAAATCAAAGATGAAATCATTACTTTTTTGTAGATTATGTGACTTACTTAACAAAAAAACTTTACAAGATAATCAGGAAATGGATATAATGGAGTGTATCTTATTTTTATTGACTGATATACAAAGGAGAAAGAGAACATGAAAAAAGTACTAGCAGTATTACTGGCACTTATGATGGTCTTTGGTCTTGCGGCCTGTGGCGGCAGCGAAGACAGCGGACAAAGTGACAATAACGATGCGGTAAAGGTTGGCTGTATCTTTATTGGTTCCATCAATGACGGCGGCTTTTCTGAATGTATGAATGAGGGACTGGAAAAGGCAGCCAAAGAAAACGGAATGTCACTTGTTAAGAAAGAAAATGTCAGCGATTCGGACAAACAGGCATCAAGAGATGCAGCTACGAATTTAATCGACCAGGGATGTAGAGTTATCGTAGGATGTTCCTTTGGTTTTGGAGAATCTCTCAAAGAGCTGGCGGATTCCGGTGATTACGATGATGTAACATTCCTCCACTTCTCTGGAAATCTTCAGAATGAGACGAATATGGAGAATTTCTTTGGTTCCATGGAAGAGGCCAGATATCTGTCAGGGATGGCAGCAGCTGCAGCAAGCAAGAAAAATACACTGGGATATGTAGCGGCATACCCATATACAGAAGTTCAAATTGGCATCAACGCTTTTACGCTGGGCGCTCAGGCAATCAATCCTGATGTTGAAGTAAAAGTTGTCTACATCAACACCTGGGGCGATGCGGAAATCGAAAAGGCCGCAGCAGAGCAACTGATCAGCGCAGGATGCGATGTACTGACTTATCATGCTGACTCTACTGCTACACAGCTTGCAGCAAAAGAAGCAGGCATCTATACAACTGGATGGAATTATAACAACAATGTTGCAGGAGACGGTTATTTGACAGCCCCTTATTGGGACATGTCCGCATACTTTAACCCAACATTTAAAGCTATCTTAGACGGTTCCTTTAAGCCAACAGGAAATCAGCCTTTCAGCAGCTATGGCTCCATGAAGAGCGGACTGATCTTACTGGACGAACTTGGCCCTGCTGTTCCGGAAGATGCTAAGAAAAAGATTGCAGATGTGGAAGAACAGATGAAGAGCGGTGAATTCAAAGTGTACTCCGGTGAAATTAAGTACAATAACGGCAAGACGCTCTGCAAAAAGGGACAGACTCTGACTGACCAGGAAATTTGGAGCATTAATGGAGAAGTGGAAGGTGTAAAAGCCACTTCTAATGAAAAATAAAAAGAAAAGATACGTCAATCATAAAGAATGAATAGTATTGAGGGGAACCGTCAGGTCCCCCTTGTACTATTTATGGAATTATTTTGGAGGAGTATTGTGCAGCAGGAACTGGCAATTGAAATGAAGAACATCAGCAAATCATTCGGTGCGCTCAAGGCCAACGACAATATTAACTTGTCGGTTCGACGGGGAGAAGTCCATGCTTTGCTGGGAGAAAACGGTGCAGGAAAATCCACACTGATGAATATGCTGTCCGGCATTTATACGCCGGACTCGGGTAGTATCAAAATTGATGGAAAAGACGTCCACTTTTCCTCTCCTAAAGAGTCCATTCGAAAAGGGATTGGCATGATTCATCAGCATTTTAAGCTGGTA
>CAUEYG010000367.1 GCA_959021945.1 uncultured Eubacteriales bacterium
AGCGCCTGCTTTTTTGGTAAAGACTCAAAAAGGGGGAAGGTACCAAGAAATTACTTATAGAAAGCTGGAAAAAGACATGAACGCTCTGGGTACGAAACTGATAGACTTAGGGCTTTGCGGCGAGAGGATTGGGGTCATAGGAGAAAATTCTTATGAATGGATGTTATCCTATTTTACCATTGTAAATGGGGTAGGAACAGTAGTGCCCCTTGATAAAGAGCTAAATAAACATGAAATCAGCAATTTGGTAAAAACTGCGGGCTGTAAGGGAATCCTGTATGCATCATCCTATGAAAAACATGTAAAAGACCTGGAGCTTCCTATAAAGTTAAAATTTGAATTATATCGAAATGAAGATGTGCCTTTTGCTGAAAACGATATGGCAAATTTGATTTATGAAGGGAGAAAGCTTTTATCACAGGGAGACAAACGCTATTTGAATAAGGAGCTTGATACAAAGGCCATGAACATCATGCTGTTTACTTCTGGTACTACTGGTGTGCCAAAGGCAGTGATGCTTTCTCACAGTAATTTGGTATCTAATATTATGAATGTAAGCAAAGTCGTTCAGATCAGGCCTGATGACAGAACGCTGTCTATATTGCCGATTCATCATACTTTTGAATCAACGGTGGATATTATGACCGTACTTTATCAAGGAGGGGCCATTGCCTTTTTTGAGGGATTAAAGTATGTAACAAAAAATATGGTAGAGGCTCAGGCCAGCATTTTGGTAGGTGTGCCTCTGATCTTTGAGTCTATCTACGCAAAGCTTTGGAAGCAGGCAGAAAAAACAAAACGTACAAAAGCTTTAAAGGCGGCAATTAAATTGAACAAAGCTCTTCAAAAGGCAGGAATTGATAAAAGACAAAAGCTGTTTCGTGATATATATGATAATTTTGGGGGCAGGCTGCGTCTGATTATTACAGGGGCGGCAGGTATTGACCCAAAAGTTCTGAGAGGGTTTCATGATCTGGGTCTGGAAGTAGCGCAAGGCTATGGTTTGACAGAAACCTCTCCCATTATTGCAGGTACTCCTGATGGTGAGGAAAAGTATAAAAAGACCGGCTCTGTGGGAAAAGTGATTCCTGAGGGCCAGGTGAAAATTTGGCAGGCTAATGAAGAGGGCATTGGTGAAATCCTTTATAAGGGCCCTAATGTTATGCTGGGATATTATGGAATGCCAGAGGAGACCGCTGAGGTGGTAGATGAGGAAGGCTGGTTTCATACTGGCGATATGGGATTTATGGACCCGGAGGGATGGCTTTATATTACTGGGCGGAAAAAGAATGTGATTGTGACAAAGACCGGAAAAAATATTTATCCAGAGGAATTAGAACAGATTGTTAATGAAGTTCGCTATGTAGAGGAATGTATGGTATATGGGCTGGAAGGAATGGAAACAGGAGATGGAACGGTAGTAGCTGTTCAAGTACGCCCTGACTATGAGGCTATAAAAGAGCTTTATCCCAATGGCGCAGATAAAGAAGATGTCTATGAGCTGATTAAAAATATTATAGCGGAGCTAAATTTAAAGCTGCCTAATTACAAGCGAATACGCCATATTGTGCTGCGGGATACGGACTTTGTAAAAACTACTACCCACAAGCTGAAAAGGCAGGCAAATTTGTAAAAGCAGAACGTGACTGAAGCAGAGTATTTCATAAGTTTGGCGGTCAGGAATTTTGTAATTGGTTCCTATGACCGCCATATTGTTTAGCCAAAATGTATTTCTGATAAATCCGTATTAAAAGAAGTTTCCATGCCAAGTGGAATGGTGCTTTGAGGGTAGATATGTCCTGCACGGAAGTTGAAAATGGTCGGCTTTCCCCAAGGCTTTACCACTTCTTCGATAATTTGTTTTAGCGTAAGGGTACTTTCCGCAATATTTGTACTGCTAGGCACAGTATCTGCAGGAGGTTCTTCGCATTCTGCAAAAGTACCCAGGATGATTCCGGCGCAGTCTTTAAATTTTCCTGCTAAAGAAAGCGCGGTTAGGGCTTTGTCCAGTCGGTACGGTCTTTCTCCCACATCTTCGATGAACAGAATTTTATCTTTTGTATCTACTTCATAAGGGGAACCAAGGGTTCCTTGGAGGAGAGATAGATTGCCTCCTGTTATAATCCCCTTGGCTGTACCCGGATTAATAATTTGCAGGGGTTCTGTTTCAGGGTTTCTTACAACGCTCGGCGATTTTTCTGAAAATAAGTTGTTTTTCAGACTTTCCAAGGAATAGGGGTCTAAGCGCGAATAGCCCGTGTTAGGCATGGGCGCATGAAAGGTAACAAAACCGCAGAGTTTATTAAAGACTGTATGCAGCGCTGTGATGTCGCTGTATCCCACAAATACTTTAGGATTTTGTTTAATTGTGGTCAGGTTTAAGGAAGGCAGCAGTCTGGTAGCTCCAAAACCGCCTCGAAGGCAGAAGATTCCCTTGATATCAGGGTCTGCAAAGGCCTGGTTTATATCCTGGGCACGCTGTGTATCCGGCCCTGACAAATATCCGTGTCTCATGGTGCAGCTGGGCATTACAATAGGATTCAGGCTCAAAAAATCAATGGAAGCAATGGATTTTTCCAGGACAGAAGGAGGCACAGGAGAGGAGGGAGCAATAAGGGCTACTCGGTCCCCCTTTTTTAATGGAACGGGTCTTTTTATCATAAAATATACTCCTTATTTTTTTATATGCCCTATTATACTTTTTTTAGGTAGAAATTAGAAGGGGTTAGTAGTATAATAATCAGCATACATAGCGACAAGGAGGGGAATGGAAAAATGAAACATTTCATATATGAGTCTTATATTGATGTTGCTGAGAATGAGCAGGGGGTACTTGAATCTATCCGTTTTAAAAATACGGATACTTTTAATTTCGCCTTGGATATTGTAGATAGGCTGGCTGAGGAGCAGCCTGATAAACTGGCTATGCTGCATGTTGCGAAAAATAAAAGAAAGCGGGA
>CAUEYG010000368.1 GCA_959021945.1 uncultured Eubacteriales bacterium
ACTAGAAACTGTTAAGATGCTTCATAAGTACGCTGGGAATGGAGGAGCAGGAAGCCTGCGCGCATACGGCGCCGATTTCATGGGCCACCATGGGCATCCCATATACGACACAGGATTCTTTGTCCTGGCCGATTGTGTATGCTCCGGCGCTGCGCATTTGAAGCAAGCCCTGGGCCCCGTCTGAACCCATACCTGTCAATATAATTCCAACAGCATTTCGCCTTACTGTATTGGCTACCGATTGGAACAAGACATCAACGGAAGGGCGATGCCCGTTGACCTTTTCCCCCGGAAGGCAGCGAACAATATAGTCTCTGCCGCTTCTTGCTACCTTCATCTGCAAATCGCCTCCGGGAGCAACCAAAGCCCGTCCTCTTCGGATAATATCTCCATCCTCCGCTTCTTTGACTTCCATTTTACATAGCTTGTTGAGCCTTTCCGCATACATTTTCGTAAATCCCTTTGGCATATGCTGTGTAATGACAATTCCGGGGATATCTGCGGGAAGCTGGCGCAAAACCTCTAAGGTGGCCTCTGTGCCGCCGGTAGAGGCTCCAATGGCAATAATCAAAGAATTGAGCCGCAGTGTAGCGCGGCTGGTTAACTTTAATGTACTAAAAGAAGGAGCGCTTTTCTTTGGCGCCGAATCTTTTTGCTGTGCATTAGGACCGCTGGAAGCAGCGCGTCCAGCGCTGGATTTGGCAGGAGTCATAGATGCCGGAAGTTTTACTTTTGCTTGAGAAGCGATTAAAACTTTTCCGGCTAAACTTTTGGCAAACATAGAAGTGGTGTTGTCTGCCGTCATATCCGGTTTGCGGACAAAATCTACTGCGCCGTAAGACAGAGCGTCAAAGACGCTGACATTTAACGATGAAACAAGGATAACAGGGATTGGATGCTTGGGCAGCAACTCTTTAAGAAAGTCAATTCCGCTCATTCGAGGCATTTCCACATCTAGAGTAATGACATCTGGCTTGAGCTGCGGAATTTTTTTCATCGCGTCATAGGCGTTCATGGCATAGCCGACAACTTCGATACGGGGCTGCGCCTTGGGCAGGTTTTCCATAAGAAATTTATCAAAAACGAGGGAGTCGTCTATAACCATTACTCGGATTTTAGGTTTACTTAGCATAATAGACACCTTCTTTATTTTCAATTTTTTCGTATAGGACAAACTACCCTATACGATTTTTTGATAGGTCGCAGGCTTGAGATAACGGTATGGGGTAGTCTCTTTATTCAGACTCTCTGAATGGCCGATCATAAGATAGCCATCAGGCACAGTAGCGTTATAAAACCGATTGACCAGAGCATCCTTTGTAGGCTGGTCAAAGTAAATCATAACATTTCTGCAAAAAATAACGTCAAATTTAAGCCGGAACTTGATAGGGTCCATCAGGTTAAAGGTTCTGAAAATCACATTGTCTTTTATTTCCTGAGAAACTTTGTATAATCCATCCTTGTCTTTGCGAAAGTATTTTTGCAGCCAGCCTGCGGGCAGGTCGTTGAGCGCGCTAAGCTCATAAGAAGCATTTTGGGCTGTGCTCAATACGTTTTGCGAAATATCTGTAGCAAGGACCCGGGTATCCCACTTGGGCGTTTTTGCTCCAAAATAATCCTTTAATATCATGGAAATAGTATAAGGCTCTTCTCCGCTGGAACATCCGGCGCTCCATATGCTCAGAACACGGTTTTTTTTCACTTTCTCCAGCCAAGGCAGGATGGTCTCTTTAAAAAAGTCAAAGTGAGCGCTCTCGCGCATAAAATAAGTGTAATTGGTGGTGAGCTTGTTAATTAAAACATCAATTTCCTTAGGGTCCTTGTTCTTTAAAATATAATCAACATACTCTGTAAAAGAGGCAAATCCCTTTGCCATAATTGTATTGGACAAACGCCCGGTGATCAGCTGCCGTTTTTTGGACAGATCAATTCCATAGGAGCCTTTTATAAACGTTACTAGTCGGTTAAAATCTTCATTGGATATGGTTAACATAGGCTGAACTCCTTACATATGGCTGCTCACAATTGCTTCACACTCCAGGAGCAGGATGACGGTTCCATCCGCCAGTGAAATCATAGAATTCGTAAGCTCCTGCCGGTTTTCCGTTGGAATCGGCGATGTCCGGTCCAGGTCAATATCAATGACCTGAGCCACGGAATCTACAACAATCCCAATGATATTAGAATCAATTTCCAAAATTACGATACAAGTCTTTGGCGTATATTCCTGGAACGGCTTGCCCATGCGAAGGCGCATATCGATGATCGGCAAGATCTGTCCCCGCAGATTAATGATTCCGCGGACATAATCCGGCACCATAGGAAGGGGCCGGATCATGTGGTTGTTAATGATTTCAATGACTCTGTCAGTATTGACTCCAAAGTGCAGTCCATCGGAAACAAAGGTAAGAAAACGCACTACATTACCCGAAACAGCGCTTTCTCCTGTTGATTCCTCATTTATCGTTTCATTTATAGCTCCATTTTCTATTGTTTCTGGCATAATAACTACCTCCAAGTTTGATTAATAAAACATATTCTGGGACGCATAATAGACATTTGCCACATCTAATATGATACTGATGTTGCCGTCGCCAAGAATGGTACAGCCGCTGATTCCCGAATTTTTGATATTAAAGTTGTTCAAATATCCTGGCAGAGGTTTTACGACAACCTGCTGCTCACCCATCAGCTCATCTACAAACATGCAGTAAGATTTGTCACTGGCCTCTACCCAGATTAAAATACCGTCGTCAATGGCTGTACAGGCATCTTCCATACCATACAGATCACGGATACGGATAATCGGATAATAGTCATCCATGCAGCGTATCATTTCATTTCCTGCTGCATCGAGAACAACATCAGACTCCTTTGCTTTAAAGGACTGGCGGATATTGGCAATTGGAATGGTAAAGATGGAACCGCCTACGGAAATTTCCATCCCGTCTACAATAGCC
>CAUEYG010000369.1 GCA_959021945.1 uncultured Eubacteriales bacterium
AGAAAAGACCAAAAGCTCCAGATAAGATTTTCTTGTCATATTTTCCTGAGGAACACCCAGGCTCTCCATCAATTGCAAAAGCTGCTCCACTGCCTGCTGCTTTTTTTCTTTTGACGGCGCCAGAGTTTCCAGTTCCATGTAATCTCCCAGTCCTGTAACAGTATCAAGACACAAAGTGATCCCCGGAGTTTTTCCACTCTCTGTCAAGGTAAACTCTTCCCTGTTTTTTTCCACTGTAAACATGGTCTTATATCCAAGAGCAGTCAGAAGATCTTTCATAACAACAAACTCTCCTACAGCAGTCTCGTGCTCCATACGGCTGCTAGACCTTTCATCTAGTTTGGGCCCCTTGTAGGTGACCAGCGTCTGCTCCCCCTTCTCTTCTGACAAGTTCCGGCAGCTCCTGAGCCTGAGAGCCTCGTCTGTTTTTCGGAAATCCCGATCATTTCCATTAAAATAAAGATCCGTCTCCTGCAACGTCCTGACCTGGGAAAAGCCTTTTTTCTCTGCTGCAGCACGCAGCTGCTCCTTTGTCAAGCCAGCCAGGGACGCTTTTATTTCCACTTCGTACATCATGTCCTCCCTTCCATCTCCTCGTATCCTTTCCATTGTACCATACAAGGGGGATTCCTTCCATGAAAACACAAGGAAAACCGCCTGCCTCCTCTTGCATGTTACAGCGCTTTTGGGTATAATCATTTGGAAGTAAATTTTCACAGGAGTAATCATGAGTATTTTAACAGTTGAACATTTATCACATGGCTTTGGCGACAGAGCCATTTTTAATGACGTTTCTTTCCGGCTGCTGGCCGGTGAACATATCGGTCTGGTAGGAGCCAACGGAGAAGGGAAGTCTACGTTTTTAAATATTGTAACAGGGGCCCTGACTCCTGACGAGGGCCGTATTGAATGGGCCAAAAACTGCCGGGTGGGCTATTTGGACCAGCATACGGTGCTGGAAAAAGGCATGACCATGCGAGACGTATTAAAGTCGGCTTTTTCCTGGCTCTTTGATCTGGAGGCCCGGATGAACCAGATCTGCGATATGCTGGGAACCGCCGGTGAAGGAGAGATGGAAACCCTCATGGATGAGCTGGGAGAAATCCAGGATATGCTCACCATGCATGATTTTTATATTATTGACGCCAAAGTCGAGGAAGTGGCCAGAGCCCTTGGTCTTACAGATATTGGACTGGATAAAGATGTTTCCGATCTTTCCGGCGGCCAGCGGACAAAGGCGCTCCTGGCAAAGCTGTTGCTGGAAAAGCCGGATATCCTCCTTTTGGACGAGCCTACAAACTACCTGGATGAGGAACATATTGAATGGCTAAAGCGGTATCTCAATGAATACGAAAGCGCCTTTATCCTGATTTCTCACGATATTCCTTTTCTCAACAGCGTGATTAACCTGATCTATCACATGGAGAATCAGGAGCTAAACCGTTATGTTGGGGATTATGATAAATTCCAAGAAGTCTATGCGGTGAAAAAAGCGCAGCTGGAAGCTGCATACAAACGGCAGCAGCAGGAGATCAGCGAGCTAAAGGATTTTGTAGCCCGCAATAAGGCCCGGGTGGCCACGCGAAATATGGCCATGTCCCGCCAGAAAAAGCTGGATAATATGGAGCTGATTGAACTTGCAGCAGAAAAGCCAAAGCCGGAATTTCATTTCCAAAAAGGGAGAACCTCCGGCAAGGTGCTCTTTGAAACAGAGGATCTGGTTATTGGCTACGATGAGCCCTTATCAAAGCCCCTTACTTTGTCCATGGAGCGGGGTCAAAAGATTGCGCTCATCGGCGCCAACGGCATTGGAAAGACCACTCTGCTCAAAAGCATTTTAGGTCTGATTCCTCCCCTGTCCGGCCAGTGCCGCCTTGGAGACTATCTGGAAATCGGCTATTTTGAGCAGGAGATGCCTCCGGGAAACACCAATACCTGTATTGAAGAAATGTGGAAAGAGTTCCCTGGCTTAAATCAGTTCCAGGTCCGTTCTGCCCTGGCAAAGTGCGGCCTGACTACCAAGCATATTGAAAGCCAGGTTCGCGTTTTAAGCGGAGGCGAGCAGGCAAAAGTGCGCCTTTGCAAGCTGATAAACCGGGACAGCAATCTGCTGCTTTTAGATGAGCCTACCAATCATTTGGATGTAGATGCAAAGGCAGAGCTAAAGCGTGCACTGCAGGAATACAAGGGAAGCATTCTGCTCATTTGCCATGAGCCGGAATTTTACCGTGACGTGGTGACAGATGTGTGGGACTGCAGCAAGTGGACCACCAAGTTGATATAAAACAGGTTCCAGCGGCGGAATTTAATATTTATCACGCCGCACTGCTACGAAATCAATTTCTTTTTGCTCGTTTTTGCCAATATAAACCGCATACCCTTTTCGCCGCAGTTCAAAGTACACAATGTTTTCAAGCATGGCTGCAATGGATTTTGGATTAAAGCCCATGATGCAGTATTTAAGGGAAGGATCTGCAAGGTAAAATTTTTCCTGTGTTTTCAGGATTGATTTACCTTGCAAATCATATCGCTGGCAACGGTAAATAACAAAGGCTTTTTCAAGCCATTCCAAATAGTTATATACTGCTTCCACAGAAAGGGAGCGCCCCTGGCCTTTCAAAAATTTTACGATTGCATTTGCAGAAAACGTCTTGCCTACATTTTCTACAACATATTTTACAATATCATTTGTAATAACCGAATGATAGATTCCTTCTACAATCTGATAGGCTGACTGTTCACTAAAACTGCCCAAGGAAACAATTGGGAAACCGCCTATACGTATATATTCATTTAATAACTCTTTTTTCGATCTGCTGCTTTGTTTTTTAAATTGCAGATATTCCGCAAAGGAAAATTATAACCAAAAAACTTAGTATATATCAATCGTTTTTGCTTTTAATACGAAAACGTTTTCTTATAATTTGCCATGAGTCGGAATTTTACCGTGATG
>CAUEYG010000370.1 GCA_959021945.1 uncultured Eubacteriales bacterium
ATTTTTCCTTCCTGCATTGGTACGTTAAAATCACACCGCACTAACACTCTTTTGCCCTTAACTTCTACATCTCTCACTGTTTTTTTCATAATCTACTCCCTTTCCGGCCCTGTAATCTTTGCCATACAACATACAATTAACAGCCGGGCAACAATCCAGGCTGTCTCTTTTATAGGGAAACTTCCCTTAACCTCTTTATTTAGTATCGACACTATTCATGTGTTTTATGAGTGAAAGGATTTTGCTGGAATAACCGTATTCATTGTCATAAAAGGCAATGAGTTTGAAAAACTTATCGTTGAGCTGAATCCCTTCTCTGGCATCAAAGATGGAAGTATGAGGATCGCCAATAAAATCGCTGGATACGACTTCATCATCTACATATTCAATAACGCCCTTCATAGCGCCTTCCGATGCCTCTTTCATCTTTGCGCAGATGGCTTCGTAAGAAGCGGACTTCTTTGTCATAATGTTCAGGTCGATTACAGAAACATCGGCTGTAGGAACCCGGTAAGAGATTCCTGTCATCTTGCCTACCAGGGACGGGATTACAAGGCCCACAGCTTTTGCTGCCCCTGTTGTGGACGGTATAATGTTGTTAAAGGCAGATCTTCCTGTTCTCCAGTCTTTTAAGGATCTGGCGTCTACAACCTTTTGTTTTGCTGTAGCTGCGTGAATGGTGGACATGAGCCCCTGTTCAATGCCCCAGTTGTCTTCAATTACTTTTGCCAAAGGCGCCAGACAGTTTGTGGTGCAGGATGCGTTTGACACAATGTCCATTTCTTTTTTGTAAGTGTCCTGATTTACTCCCATTACAAAGGTCGGTGTTGTCTTATCCTTAGCCGGCGCAGTAATGATAACCTTCTTTGCGCCCTGCCTGATATGTACCATTGCTTTTTCTGTCGTGTTGTAGGCTCCTGTTCCTTCTACAATATATTCTGCTCCGCATTCGCTCCAAGGGATATTAGCAGCATCACTTTCACTGTATACAGGAACCTTTTTTCCATTGATTACGATTCCGTTTTCATATACAGCCAGTTCTTTGGGAAAGCGGCCGAAAATAGTGTCATACTTGAGCATGTACACCATATATTCCTTGTCCGCATTACGCACATTGATTCCGCAGATATCAATATCCTTATCATCCATAGCCGCGCGAATAACAACTCTCGCAATACGCCCAAAACCACTAATACCGACTTTAATTGCCATTTTGTAATCCTCCTCGATTAACGATACTATTATTTAGATTTATTTTAAATTTAATTAATAACGCCTTCGCTTTGACGATGATAAAATATGCATCTCGTCTCTGTATTTTGCAACGGTTCTTCGGGAAATATCAATTCCTTTTTCTTTTAACATATTTACCATGTCCTGATCACTGTAAGGGGACTTTTGATCTTCTCCGTCAACGATTTCTTTAATAAAGCTTTTAATGCTTTTTGATGAAATGCCTTCTCCGCTTTCTCCTCCGGTAACGCCGCCGGAGAAAAAGTATTTGATCTCAAAGACGCCCATAGGACTTTGCAGATACTTTCCGTTTATGGATCGGCTCACCGTAGACTCGTGAATTCCCACCTCTTCAGCGATCTGCTTTAAAGTAAGAGTCTTTAGATACTTGCTGCCCTTGTCGAAAAATTCTTTCTGATATTTTACAACTGCCTCTACCACATTGTAGATGGTCTGCTTGCGCTGATCAATGCTTCGAATGAGCCATACCGCCGAGTTGAGCCTATCAGTCAGGTATTTGGACAGATTGGAGTCCTTTTCCGCCTCTGTCAGCAGCTTTTCATAATAAGAGCTGACCATAAGGCGAGGAGTGCTGCTGTCATTGACAGTAACCATATAATCGTCATCCACTCGCTCTACCAGCACATCCGGCACAATATATCTGGTGTCAGTCTGAGTAGCAAACTGTCTTCCCGGCTTTGGTTCAAGGCTTTTGATCATATCGGCCATTTCCTGCACCTCTTTTACACAGATGCCCATTGCCCGCGAAATGGCTCCCAGTCTGTTTGCGGCCAAATCTTCCAAATGCTCATTGAGCACTGTTTCATAATCTTCATCCAGCAGACCCTGATGGTCCAGCTGAATCATCAGGCATTCCTTCAGGTCCCTGGCCCCTACACCGGAAGGATCAAAAGTATGTATAATATCCAAAACCTCTTCAATTTTATCTGCCGGAGCACCGGTAGCTCTGGAGATCTCATCAATTGTCAAGGTCATGTAACCGTTTTCATCCAAGGATTCAATAATATATCTTCCTACATTGCGGCAGCCTTTTTTATGGGAGGCGAATTGGAGCTGAAACATCAGGTGCTCCGGCAGTGTCACATCTGATGTGGTATACTGCTCATACGAGTTTTCCTTTTCATCCGGGTCTTTGTACTCCCATTGTCTGTAGCTGATATCATCATACTGCCGCTCTTTCAAGTATTCCTTCCAGTCAATGTCGCTGTCCTGGCCGCTCTGCTCCGAAGCTGGCTGCGTTGTTTGGTCTGTATCACGCCCGCGTTCCTGCTGATCGCTTGCAGAGGCGGCGCCCTGCTCCAGCACAGGGTTTACCAAGAGCTGTTCCTGCACATAAGAATCCAGCTCCTGCGTATTAAACTGCAAAATTTGAATTGCCTGAATTAGCTCAGGAGTCATTACCAGTTTTTGTGTTTGTTCAATTGTCAAATCGTACCCAAGCCGCATACTCATTTAGACACCTCAAAAAATATGAATGATCCACACTTCCCTTTTCTCTATTTACTCAATATTATATCATAATCTTCAATTTTTTCTAGGGCTTTATCTTAAATAGGGAAACTCCAACTGGCGCAACGCTTCAAATAAAATAATATTGGCGCTGTTAGAAAGGTTAAAGGATCTGAGACGGGTCTCTTCGCTCATGGGAATCCGGACAGCCTGCTCCAAGCGCTGCTCTACAAAATCTTTTGGCAGC
>CAUEYG010000371.1 GCA_959021945.1 uncultured Eubacteriales bacterium
AAGCTAGCTTTGCTGATTCTTTTGACATGGAAAAATACCGGACAGGAAATTACATTCCTGTTCCGGTATTTTTTTGCTGTCAGTCTTTTTTGTATACGATCTTGCCGTCTACAATGGTATATAGCACTTGCGCCTCTTTTACTTGCTGCGGGGAAGACGTGAGCAGGTTCCGATCAAGGATGGTCAGATCCGCCAGCTTGCCCGGTTCCAGTGTGCCCAGTTCTTGCGCTCTGCCTTCTCCGTAAGCCGCACCCCATGTATATGCGGCAATCAGATCTTCAATATCAAGTTTTTCCTGTGGGTTCCATCCTCCCTCTGGCGTACCGTCCGGGTGAATCCGTTCCATGCCGCAGTACATGCCGTAAAAAGGATCTCCCTCTACCACCGGAGCATCACTGCCTCCTGCCAGCACAGTACCTGCTTTTAGCAGTGATCGGAACGGCCAGGTATAGCGATCCCTTTCAGGCCCCAGCAGTTTTGGATAACAATTATCTGAAAAAGACGGAATCCCGGATATAATATGCTCCGGCTGTACAGATGCAATTACGTCAAGTTCCGCAAAACGCTTGATATCTGACGGCTGGATGCTTTCCACATGTTCAATCTGATGGCTGACTTTCGCCTTCCCATGTTTTTTTATGGCCGCTTCATAGGCGTTGAGGGCTGCGTTGACCGCTCCATCCCCACACCCGTGAAGTCTTACGGAAAACCCATGACAGTGAGCCTTTTCCACTGCAGCATGCAGTTCTTTTAAATCCAGCAGAGAACCTCCGCAGTCTCCCGGCCGATCACAGTAAGGTTCCAGCAAAAGGGCCGTATAATTGGCAATCACTCCGTCAATAAACTGCTTTACATAAGGGACCCGGTACATGCCTGTGCCGCTGCTCTCAGCCTTCTCTCTGATTTCTACCAAGCGCTCCATATCCTCAAACAAATTTCTTGCTGCATTGATTCTTATTTTCAGCCGTCCTTCTCTGTCCATGCGATAGTAAGTTTCTTCATAAGCCAAATTGAGACCAAGGTACGGAGTCATATCGCTGACAGAAGTGATTCCCCATTTTACTGCATTATTCATATAGCGTCCGATAAGCTCTTCCACGATTTCATTGGAAAACCGGAAAGCCTGCTCTCCTACTAAGCAGAGAGCGGTTTCATACAAGTAGCCGGAGGGCTCTCCATTTTCATCTTTGGCGATCTTTCCAAAGGGAGGATCCGGCGTATTGCCGTCAATGCCGCATAGTTCCAGAGCTTTACTGTTGACCCATGCTCCGTGCAATTCTGAGTCCAGCAAAAATACGGGGCGGTCTGAAATCACTTTGTCCAGACTGTCTTTTGTAGGATGATCTTTCTTTGTCCAGCTCAGCCTGCACCAGGAAAATCCAATGACCCAAGGCTCATCCGGTATGGATTGGGCAAATTGAGCCGTCAATTCTGCTGCTTCTTCCTGGGAAGAGGTTCCCGCCAAATCCACATATTTGTCAAACATCCCTGCCTGGATGAGGTGGATGTGGTTATCGTGCAGACCCGGGAGCAGCATCTGCTCCTCAGCCAGTGTAATGACCTGGGTTTCCGATCCAATCCACTGTTCCATTTCACGTTCATAGCCTATGGCTTCAATCCGATTGTTTTTTACAGCAAGAAAATCATAATCAGCAGCCATCCCTTTGCCGCAGTAAATCGTTCCTCCCTGTACCACAAAATCCGCTTTTTTTTGCATTTCCATAACCATTCCTCACTTTCTTCTATTCTTTCTCAAATTTTTTCGCTATCAACCAGAACACTACTGCTAAAACGCCTCCGCCAACGGCAAATCCTCGTATTCCTGCCAAAAGCCCGCTAAAAATATTAACGCCATATGTTTCCATATAATATCCCGGTCCCCAGGCTCCCTCATACCATGGAAGGAAAAGGCTTCCAAGTATCGCCAGTACGCATACGACTGCAAAGAAAACTGCAATTCTGTACAAATCACCCTTAGCCATCTTGGTCCTCTCGTTGATAGGATTCTTTTCCGGATCCAAGGCGTGCAGTCCTCCGTAAATACGTTTGAAGAAAAAGTAAGCAATCGGGCCGGTGATTAATCCTACTAAACCACCCAGAAAATAATCGGTTCCATTAAGTAAATAAGCTGCCACACCTACTAAAATCGGAATTGTAAAGAAAATAGAGATAAAAGCTTTCGGTCCCGGGATTTTCAGAGGTCTTTCGCTGTCCGGCATTTTTTTGCGCATTACAATCATGGTAATAAAGAGCAGTACTTGTGTAGCGATAATCAACAACACTTCAATGACTAAAACTACGGTAAAGTCAAAGGAGCAGAGAATCAAATTCACAGCTGCCATGAGCAAAACCGGGATATAAGGCACGCCATGTTTTTTGTTAACCTTATGAATAAATTGAGGCGCCAATCTATCATCGGAAAGCGTAAATAAAACCCTGGTCCCTGCAGCCATCCAAGTATTATAAATCGAGCACTGGGCTAAAATGGCAACAACACCAAAGGCCACAAACCAAATGCTGTTTCCTAAAAAGGTAGATAACACCGTGCCATAGCCTACCACATTGTCTGTAATTCCTTCCTGCCAGCTTTCCCACTGACCGATAGAACCAAGACTTGCAGCAGTAGGGAGTATGTAAGTAGCTGCAATCAACGGTACTGCAATTAACGTGGCCTTAGGAATAACCTTTGGATTGGAGACCTCTCCGGAAATAGCTGACATGGCTTCATAACCGGAATACATCCAAATTCCGATAGCAACTCCGCCGCCAATGCTGGTGAGCGCATCCTGCCCCGGAGGCATCATTGGTGCAAACGGATTATATTGAACATTTAAAAAGCCAACTACAGTTATAAGACCAAACATCAATAAGATCAAAATACCGATAACTGTACTGATTCTTCCCGATTCCTGAACGCCTCTTAAATTAATGCATACAAAAA
>CAUEYG010000372.1 GCA_959021945.1 uncultured Eubacteriales bacterium
TATGGAACAACTTGATATCCAACGCGGTGAAGTTTACAGAACCAGGCGGAAAGATTACAGTAAAACAGACATCAGGGGAAGGGTACGTTCGCGTATCAATTTCTGATACGGGACCCGGAATGAGTGAAGATACGGTAAAACATATTTTTGATAAATTTTATCAGGGAGATACCTCTCATTCAAAGGAAGGAAACGGCCTTGGCATGGCGCTAGTGCATCGTGTCATCCAGCTTCTAGACGGAGAAATTCAGGTGGAAAGTGTGGTGGGGGAGGGAAGCGTCTTTACAGTGGAACTTCCAAAAGGAAATGTAAATCATATGGAAGGGGAATGAGAAGGATGACAGATGGCAAAAGATTTATGGCATATGATTATAAAGAAGTGGAAGCGGAGCGGAAGATGATCCCGTTTCTCAGGGACGGATACGAGAATTTCGGATGGGAAACAGAGGAACGGCTTGAGAAAAACCATCATACCCCAAACCAGAATAGTAAAGCGGTTCTTCAGATGAAACGAAACAGGAAGATTATGAATAAGCCGGAATTGCTCCGGCTGCAAAGTCATTTTGAGAATTGTGTCCAGGACGTGGAATTGCTAGAAAAGTCAAAAGGAAATAAGGCCACTATGGCAGCCCTGATCGCGGGTGTTTTGGGGACCTCCTTTATTGCGGGATCCGTGTTTGCTGTGACAGCGGAACAGCCCCTTTATCCGCTTACAATTATTCTGGCAATCCCGGGGTTTATCGGATGGATACTTCCCTATTTTCTTTATAAAAGAATTCGGGAAAAGCAGACGGATGTGGTCAATCCACTGATTGAAAAAAAGTATGATGAAATTTATGAGATATGTGAAAAAGGAAATAAACTGCTTAACTTATAGACAGAAAACTGTCAGCTGCCAAAAAGATGAGGGCTGACGGTTTTTTTATGGACTATTAACAATTTGAAATGGCGAAGGGATTTGGAACAATACTTACGCAATGGATAAAGTAATATTTTAAAAACAAAAGGGCAATAAAACGCAAACAAGCTTAATGTAAGATATGCACATACAGTAAATAAGAGAGAGGAGCGGTACATATGTTATCGAAATTAGGAATTGTAGTTGTAGCAGCTGTAGCAGTCGTAGGTGTTGTAGTAAGAGTAATAAGAAAAGACAGATATTAAGGAAAGGAAGGTAAGATTTTTATGGCAAAATCGAAGTTAGTAAAAGTAAATGAAAAAATTGCAGAAGAGGTAGTCGGCGGATTTAATAAGATGGTGGATAAGTTTGTTGACAATTTCCTGACAAAAGAGGGAGAATCCGTTGAAGAGGCAAGAAAAAGACTGGTAGAGAAAAATCTTTGTTACACCTATTTTTTACAGCCTAAACTAATGCAAAAGTAACGAATAAAGGATATAATGGAAGAGCAAATATAAAACAGTGTCCCTGCCTATGGCGCAATATGCTAATCCAAATAAGCAGGGCCTATCCGGACAGGGAGGAAGCAATGGAAGGAAAACGAACATTTTGGCGGCACTATACAGTGCTTATTTTGGTGGCTGCAGTTTTGACCTTGGTCTTTTGTACACAGTCATCATCTGCAGCATCACAGGCAGATCTGATTACCGTAGATGTTACTGCAAAATACGGGCAGACGGAAGCTCGCTCTATGTTAGACATGGTCAATGACCTGCGGACCGGAAGCAATGCGTGGTATTGGAATGAAACTGATACAGAGAAAATAAACTGCACAGGACTGGAAGATTTGACCTATGATTATGATTTGGAAAAAGCTGCAATGCAAAGGGCCATGGAACTGGTGCTGTCCTATTCCCATGAGCGCCCAAACGGTGAGAACTGTTTCACTGCATACGAGGAAGAGGGCATTTCCTATCAGGCAGCAGGTGAAAACATTGCCATAGGTTACCCTAGTGCGGCAGCTGTTTTCGAAGCTTGGGCTGAAGAACAGGATGACTATGATGGCCAGGGGCATCGCCGAAATATGCTTTCAGAAAATACTGTTGCAATTGGCATTGGACATGTGATTTACAAGGGCACCCATTACTGGGTGCAGGAATTTGCAAGTC
The DNA here is from genome assembly GCA_959021945.1 of uncultured Eubacteriales bacterium. GTDB lineage: Bacteria > Bacillota > Clostridia > Peptostreptococcales > Anaerovoracaceae > Hominibacterium. The sequence goes on from CAUEYG010000372.1 coordinate 2,068, forward strand.
CTGTTTCCAACAGGACCGAGACAACTGCAGCAGACAACGAGAAAACAGTATCTGTGGAGCTTCTCCAATCTAAGATTCAGGAAGTTTCTGTGACTGCTTCGCCGAAGAACCATAGCCTGGCTTTGGGGGAAAGCAAAGAATTGCCAACCGTATCCGGGACAATCAGGATGGCAGACACTTGGGGACTGTCAGCTGAAATTCCTCTTTCCTGTACGTGGAGCTAAATGGTACAAAATCTGTTCGGGTTCCCATAACCATCCTATCATCTCAGGTGCAATCCATAACTAATGCCAATGTACAATTAAAATCAGGCACGTATACATATGACGGCACGCAGAAGCGGCCGGCTGTGCAGTCAGTAACCATAAATGGCGGTGTACGTCTTACAGAAAACAAAGATTATAAAGTGATTTATGGAGCGAATGTTAATGCAGGAACAGGTAAAGTAATCGTAAAAGGTATCGGAGATTACCACGGCACAATTGAGAAAGCTTTTCCAATCAGGAAAGCGTCTCAGACCATTGCAGCAGCTTCCCGTACAAAGACCTATGGAAATAAAGCGTTTTCTTTAGGTGCAAAGGCAAAGTCCGGTTTGTCCTACAAATCCAGCAATTCGAAAGTAGCAGCCGTAAGTAGTGCAGGAATCGTGTCTTTAAAAGGTCCGGGTAAGGCAACAATCAGCATTACTGCCGCATCCACAGGCAACTATGACGGAGCATTCAAGCAAATTCAGATTTCAGTTAAGCCAAAGCAAGTAACCGGGATAACGGTAAAGTCTGGAAAAAAACGAATGACAGTCACTTGGAAACGTGATAAAAAGGCCACAGGATATCAGATTACATATGCGAAAAATAAGCAACTGAAAAAGGGTA
>CAUEYG010000373.1 GCA_959021945.1 uncultured Eubacteriales bacterium
TAAATTTATTTATTGTCAATTAGGTTGAAAGCATTTTTTTCAAAAAATCGACTGTTTTTACTCTTTTTTAACCTTTTTTTCACATAAGACTACCATAATTCGACATTCTGTTTGAACAATTTGATAAAATCTGCTAAAATAATAAAAAAAACACTTAATATATCTAGGCTGTCAACCGAAATATATTATGGTTAGTTTCTACCAAACTAGGATTTTAAATTTTAACGATAAGGATGGTGCAAAAAATTGGGTAAAAACATGTCTATTAGGAGCATGACTTTGCTCTCGTGTCTGGTAATTGCTATAGTTGGTAGTATTTCCGGTATTATGGGAATCTTTGTAACGCATACTACTGATACAAAGTATACGGAGGCCCTCGATACTTACGGCTTCTCGCAGGGGGATATCGGCAGAGCTATGACCGCTTTTGTTGAGGCGGACAACAGCATGAACATTGTAATTAATTCTACTGATACGGATCAGGTTACGACTGCGGCCTCTGATTATGATGATTCCATCGCGCAGGTTGAAAAGTATGTGTCTGCTTTTGAGGGCACACTTCAATCACAGGAGGCCAAAAATGCTTTTTCAGAATTTGAAAGCGCTTTTTCAGAATATCAGCAGGCGGCTGAGTCTTATCTTGAAAAGGGACTGAAAGCCACTGACAATTCTCGTGCGGCATTGTTCAACAGTGCTCTTGCAGAAACAGATCCTTTGTATCAGGAAATCGTTACAGCTTTGTCCACAATTATGGAAAGCAAGGTAACGAGCGGCAACGAGTTAAATGATGCTCAGAGTGCCAGCACTACGATCTTTATGATCATTACCGTGATTTTAATTATCGTTTCACTGGTTATCGCCTGTCTGGTAGCTATTTTGTTAAAGAAGAGGGTAGTTATGCCAGTCCAGCTTTGTTCTCAGCGTCTCGGCAAATTGGCTCAGGGTGATCTTCTGACGCCTGTACCTGAGTTTGAGTACAAAAATGAAATTGGCGATATGGTGGACAGTACAAGGCACATTGTTGAGGCTCTTACTACGATTATTGATGACGAGATCCAGTTGCTGGGCGGAATGAGTAAGGGAGATTTCACTGTTTCCTCTAATTGCAGAGATTTGTATATCGGCGACTTTTCTCCATTGATGGATGCGATTCACGATATCTGCTTTAAGTTAAACGATCTGCTGCTGCAGATTGACGAGGCTTCCGCTCAGGTAGATTCCGGAGCCGACCAAGTATCCAGCGGAGCACAGGCTCTGTCTCAGGGCGCTACTGAGCAGGCAAGCTCTGTACAGGAACTGGCTGCTACGATTAATGATATTTCAGAAAATGTTAACGAAAATGCACAGAATGCAAATCATGTACAGGAGCTGGCTAACCAGGTAGGTCTCGAAATTACAGAAAGTAACCGTCAGATGGATGAAATGACTTCTGCTATGGGACAGATTGAGAGTGCTTCCAATGAAATTGGTAAAATTATTAAAACCATTGAAGACATTGCCTTCCAAACGAACATTCTTGCCCTCAATGCTGCCGTTGAAGCAGCTCGAGCCGGATCTGCTGGAAAAGGGTTTGCCGTTGTTGCAGATGAAGTTCGCAATCTGGCCGCAAAGAGCCAGGAAGCAGCTAAGAATACTACAGCGTTGATCGAGAACGCGATTTCTGCTGTTAAGAACGGTACTGAAATTGCCGGAGCTACGGCCCAGTCCATGTCCAGTGTTGTAACAAATGCGCAGGAAGTAACGGAAAGAATCAATGCTATTTCTCAGGCTTCTCAGGATCAGGCTGATTCTATCGCCCAGGTAACACAGGGTGTTGATCAGATTTCCAGCGTTGTACAGACCAATTCCGCCACTGCGGAACAAAGCGCTGCTGCAAGTGAAGAGTTGTCCGGTCAGGCTCATCTGCTGAAAGATTTGATTTCCAACTTCCAGTTTAGAGGCAGAGAAGGCGGCCAGGTTCAGACCAGTGCAATAGCCGAAGAAACGCAATATTCAGCTCCACCAATGCCGGAACCGGTTGCTGATATTGCTGAAGATACTTACGCCGCACCATCTTATACGGCGCATAGTTCTGATAAATATTAAGGAAAGTCTAAAAAAGCAAAAGCAAAGACCACCGAGCGAATGGTTTCAAACCGTTCATTCGGTGGTCTTTTTTTCATACAGTTCAGTTTAAAGGTTTCAGGCATCCTGTTTATCAAATAGAAAAAATACTGCTATTTTCACTTTCATCCAGGCCTGCCGTCATCATGGAACTGAGTTTTAGCTCCATCTGAGCACGCATCAACGTGATCAGGGTCATTAAAGTATCTGTTTCAATCGTCACTGTTCCGCTGTCATTTGACAAGGCGGTTCCCGTCTCAGTCACAGTAGCACTGTTTTCATTATCGTTCTCTGAAGCTGTAACAATTTTATTTCCTGCAGAAATCGTGTCGCCTGCATAGTCCGTAACACGAGCCACATAATTTTGTGTTTCTTTAAAGGGAGGAATTCCACCATATTTGTCTACATTTCCAGGCCCTGCATTATAGGCGGCCAGCGCCAGTTTTACGTTGCCGTCATACTTGTCTAATAACTGGGATATATATTTAGCGCCTCCCATAATATTCTGGCGCGCATCATAGGGGTCAGATACACCCAATGATTTGGCAGTACCGGGCATCAGCTGCATTACGCCAATGGCTCCTGCTGAGGAGACCACGGAAGCATTAAAATTAGATTCCGCCTTCCCAATGGCTTTTAACAGGTTCGCATCCACTCCATATTTTTCCGCTGCCTCTTCAAAGATCTGGTCCATGGTTTTTCCAGCGGAAATTTTTCTTGAAGACACTGCTGATGTACTGTCCTGCATCTGTACATTCTGCAAAACATTACGAAAAGACAGGCTCTCTTGCGCACTGCTGTAGGAAAGTTTATTGGCCGTG
>CAUEYG010000374.1 GCA_959021945.1 uncultured Eubacteriales bacterium
TAATCTTCCAAATCCACAGTACAGTTATGATATACCTTTTGCACATCATCATTGTCTTCCAACATTTCAATCATCTTTTTTAAATTTTTGATATCGTGCTCCTCTGTTGGAGTGGATTCCATAGATGGCAAGTATTCAATGTCAGCTTCAACAAATTCATAACCTGCATCTTTCAAAGCTTCACTGACCTGATTAAAATCAGCCGGAGCAGTAAGCACTTCAAAGCAGTCATCATATGTAACCATATCATCCATACCTGCTTCCAAAGCTGCTTCCATTAGTGCATCCTCGTCAATAGCATCTGTTTTTTCGATGACAATAACACCTTTTTCATCAAACATATAAGATACACAGCCCGGCGATCCTAAGTTTCCACCGAATTTATCAAAGGCATGCTTCATGGCTGCTGTAGTTCTGTTTTTGTTGTCTGTGAGAACATCGACAATAACAGCTACTCCAGCCGCACCATATCCTTCAAACCTTCCGTTTTCATAAGTTTCTCCGGCCAGTTCTCCGGTGCCCTTCTTGATGGCCCTTTTGATATTATCATTAGGCATATTGATGCCCTTTGCTTTTTCAATAGCATGTTTTAACGCCACATTATATTCTGGGTCACCGCCGTTCTTTGCAGCAACTGTAATGGCTCTTGCGTACTTTGTAAAAACTGCAGCCCGTTTTGAATCCTGTTTTTCTTTTCTTCCTGCAATTGTACCGTGTCTTCCCATCAAGACACCTCCTTCGTATATTTTTAACCTATACAGTATACATGAAAATTGCCTCTTTTTCAACAGAAATTGCCTTTTTAACCAGCGCCTGCTCTTTTCATTCTATTCTGCCTTATCTAGCTCCACTTGTTCCATTTGTTCCCCGTTTTTTAAGGATTTTTCCATATTTTTGTAAGCAGTAGCCATCATAAGCTTGATTCGATTCAACTGGTTCACATCACTGGCGCCGGGGTCATAGTCAATGGCTGCAATATTTGCCATTGGATTGCGCTTGCGCAGTGCTTTCATCATACCTTTTCCTGTTACATGATTTGGAAGACAAGCAAAAGGCTGCATACAAACAATGTTTTCCACACCGCTGTCAATTAAATCCACCATTTCCCCAGTGAGCAGCCAACCTTCACCGCACTGATTGCCTATAGAAGTAATCTCACTGGCTTTTTTGGCGATATCCTCAATGTGCATCGGCTCCTCAAAGCGGTGGCTCGACGCAAGAGCTTCTCGGGCCGGCTTTCGGAAGTATTCGATTACTTTAATTGCAGTTTTGTTTCCCATCATGTTCATATAGGAACCGGATAAATGTTCAAAATTAAATTGTTTGCTGTACATACCGTACAGGAAAAAGTCAATTAAATCCAAAACAACGGCTTCTCCGCCTTCCCGCTCAATGGTCCCTACAATATCATTGTTGGCATTCGGATGGTATTTGACTAAAATTTCTCCTACAACGCCTACTTTTGGCTTTTTAATATCTCTCAGAGGCAGTGCGTCAAAATCCTTTACAATACCTTTGATACAGGACTTAAACTTGCGCATGCTGCCGGTATAAATATTTCTCCTGGCAACTCTGGACCATTTTTCAAACAACTGATCTGCAGCTCCGTGGACCTGTTCATAAGGCCTTGTAGCATACAGAACACGCATAAATACATCGCCATATACCATGGCCATCAGCATCCTTTTTAACAGGCCTACGCTGAGCTTAAAGCCAGGATTGGTTTCTAATCCAGCCATATTAACAGAAATAACTGGCACTTGCTCCATGTCCATATCCTTGAGCGCTTTCCGAAGCAAAGCAACGTAATTGCTGGCACGGCAGCCTCCCCCTGTTTGGCTCATGAAGACCGCCACTTTGTTTAAGTCCACGTTGCCTGATTTTAAATAGGAGATAATCTGCCCTAACGTAACAATGGTCGGATAACAAGCGTCATTGTTTATGTATTTGAGACCTTCATCAACAGCATTTTTGTCAACAGTAGGAAGAAGAACAGCGTGGTATCCGGCTTTTCCCAGAGCAGTCTCCATAAATTGGAAATGCATTGGCGCCATTTCAGGAATCAGAATGGTATAATCCTTTCGCATTTTTTTCGTAAAGAGCTGGCGCTTGTATGGCTCATTGTTCTCTACATGCTGAATCTGATTTTTTTCCCGTTCATCCATAGCAGCCTTCAAGGAACGAATACGAATTCTGGCAGCTCCCAGGTTTGAGCCTTCATCAATTTTTAAAACCGTATACAGCTTGTTGTTTTTCTTTGTAATCTCTTCCACCTGGTCTGTCGTTACGGCGTCTAATCCGCAGCCAAAAGAATTCAGTTGGATTAATTCCACATCATCTGTTGTCCCTACAAACTGAGCAGCCTTATAGAGTCTGGAATGATACATCCACTGATCCAGAACACGAAGTGGCCGTTTCAATTCCCCTAAATGGGCGATGGAATCTTCTGTTACTACAACCATATCAAAGGAGCTGATGATTTTATCAATTCCATGATTGATCTCAGGGTCCAGATGATAAGGGCGCCCTGCCAGTACAATGGCTTTCTTTTTGTGATCTCTGGCATATTTCAGAGAATACTCGCCCTTCTTTTTCAGGTCATCTTTAAAACGTTTTGTTTCCTTGCGTCCTCTTTTTACTGCATATTCCACATGTGTTTTTGCCACACCAGTGCGTTTTAACAGCCGATACAGCTCTCTTACCAGAAATTCATCATTATCATAAGGCAGGAACGGATGAGAAAAAGTCACATCATTTTCTTCAAAAATGTCATCCATATTATTGCCAATGACTTCTGGATATGTAGCTACAATTGGACAATTGTAATGATTTGGCGCTGCAGGATCTTCTATGCGCTCATAATTAATGCTCGGATAAAAGATCCATTTAATTCCCTGATCTACCAGCCACTTAA
>CAUEYG010000375.1 GCA_959021945.1 uncultured Eubacteriales bacterium
ACACAAGAGAAACTGCGGAGCCAATTTCTTATAAAGAAAGAAATAAAAAAACACCTGCAGTAAAAATTGCAAAGCCTCGCGTGCTAATTCCAGCCTTTCCGGGAACCAACTGCGAGATGGATTCCAAAAGAGCCTTTGAGCGGGCAGGAGCTGAGGCCCACATTCATATCATCCGCAATATGACCCAGAACCAGCTCATTGATTCCATAAAAGAGCTGGAAGAAAAAATAAAACAGAGCCAGATCATTATGCTCCCGGGAGGATTCAGCGGCGGAGATGAGCCGGATGGTTCGGCCAAATTTATTACTGCCGTATTCCGAAATCCTCAGATCAAAGAGGCAGTAACAGATCTTTTAGAAAACAGGGACGGCCTTATGCTGGGTATCTGCAATGGATTCCAGGCGCTGATCAAGCTGGGGCTGGTACCGGAGGGCAAGATCCTTGATACAGATGAAAACAGTCCGACCCTGACCTATAACAAAATTGGAAGACATGAATCCAGCCTGATTCGTACAAGAGTGGCCTCTGTAAAATCACCTTGGCTGGCAGGAGCGGAAGTGGGAGATATTCACACGGTAGCCATTTCCCATGGAGAAGGAAGATTTATTGCTTCTGACCAAGTTATGAAAAAACTCATAGACGGCGGACAGATTGCCACTCAGTACGTAGACTTTGAGGGAAATCCGTCTATGGATATTGCCTTTAATCCGAACTTTTCCAATATGGCCATTGAATCCATTACTTCACCGGATGGCCGCATCTTAGGAAAGATGGGTCACTCAGAGCGAATTGGCCAGTATGTTTACAAAAACGTAGATGGAAACAAAGACCAGAAACTATTTGAATCCGGCGTAGCCTATTTTAAATAACCACAAGGAGGTATGATAAAAGTGAAAGTAGCAATTATTATGGGGAGTAAATCCGATTACCCAGTCGTACAAAAAGCAGAAGATATTTTAAAACATTTTGAAGTAGAGACGGAAACAAGGATCATTAGCGCCCACCGCACGCCGAGAGTGGCTGAAGAGTTTGCCTCAAAGGCTGAGGAACGGGGCTTTGAGGTGATTATCGCAGCAGCAGGCAAGGCTGCTCATCTGGCAGGAGTTCTTGCGGCTACCACGCCAATTCCGGTAATTGGAATTCCAATGAAGTCCAGCACTTTGGATGGGCTGGATTCCCTGCTGTCTGTGGTGCAGATGCCAAAAGGCGTGCCGGTTGCCACAGTAGCTGTAGATGGGGCAGAAAATGCAGGACTTCTGGCTGTCCAGATTCTCAGTACAAAATACCCGGAACTGAGACAGGCTATGAAAGACTACAAGCAGAAAATGGCCGAAGATATCATTCGGTTAGATGAAGAATTTAACAAACCGTCAGAACAGAAAGTCATTATTTCAGATAAATAAAGGAGGAATCAAACGATGGAAAAGTTAGAACAGCTGTATGAGGGAAAAGCCAAGAAGGTATTTAAAACAGACGACCCAAAACTGTTTATTGTAGACTATAAAGACGACGCCACAGCCTTTAACGGTGAGAAAAAAGGTCAGATTGCAGGCAAGGGAGCAGTGAACAATGTTATGAGCAACATTATTTTTCAGCTCTTGGAGCAAAAGGGCGTTCCTACCCACTTTGTAGAGCAGCTGAGCCAGAGAGAAACTGTTGTAAAAGCAGTAAAAATACTTCCTCTGGAAGTGATTATGAGAAATGTTTCCGCAGGCTCTTTTGCTAAAAGATACGGAGTAGAAGAAGGCATTGTCTTTGACCAGCCTACTTTTGAATTTTCTTATAAAAACGATGACCTGGGAGACCCGCTCATGTGCGAATCTCATGCGTTGGCGCTCAAGCTGGCTACTGCTGAGCAGATCGAAACCATCAGAAAATATGCAGCAATTGTCAACGAAACTTTAAAGGAATTCTTCCTGGACAAGGGCTTAAAGCTCATTGACTTTAAAATTGAATTTGGACTCTTTGACGGAGAAGTGATTTTGGCCGATGAAATTTCGCCGGATACCTGCAGATTGTGGGATGTAAAGACCAATGAAAAGATGGACAAAGACCGTTTCAGAAGGGACCTGGGAAACGTGGAAGAAACTTATCAGGAAGTATTAAAGCGGGTGCAGAAATAGGCTTGCTGCGGCAGGGTGCACAATGGGAGGATAAACCATGGATGATATGAAAAAATTAACCTATAAAGACGCAGGGGTAGACACAAAAGAAGGGGAACGAGCCGTTACTCTCATGAAAGATCATGTAAAGCGGACCTTTAACGAAAATGTGCTCACTGGCCTGGGAAGCTTTGGAAGTCTTTTTCAAATTGACGTAGCTACAATGAACCAGCCCGTTTTAGTGTCCGGCACTGACGGCGTGGGGACAAAACTGAAGATCGCTTTTTTGATGGACAAGCATGATACGGTGGGAATTGACTGTGTTGCCATGTGCGTCAATGATGTTTTGTGCCAGGGCGCTACGCCTCTGTTCTTCCTGGATTATATTGCTACCGGCAAGGTTCAGGCTGAAAAAATTGCGGATATTGTAAAAGGGATCGCCGAAGGGTGCAGGCAGGCAGGCAGCGCCCTGGTAGGCGGTGAAACAGCGGAAATGCCTGACTTTTACAGCGACGGCGAATATGACATGGCCGGTTTTTCCGTAGGCATGGTTGACAAAGAAAAGATCATTACAGGAGAAAAGGTAGCAGAGGGCAATGTGATTGTAGGAATCGCTTCCAGCGGAATTCACAGCAATGGATACTCTCTGGTAAGAAAAGTATTCTTTGACAAAATGGGTATGGCAGTGAGCGATTATGTGGAGGAGCTGGGCATGACCCTGGGTGAGGCGCTGCTGACGCCTACGAAGATTTATGCGGCAGCCTGCAATGCAGTGCTCCCTCATTTTGATGTAAATGGAATTGTGCAC